>DATLAV010000210.1:0-5139 GCA_035527235.1 Patescibacteria group bacterium
AGCGACCCGTCATCGACACCATCGGTGACGGCCGGGGCATGCTGTCGACGCCGAGGGGGAAGGAGGCGGCCCTCGAGTTCGGGGCGGGTCTCCCCGAGAGTAGAAGGTATAGGTTCTTCCATACTTACTACGACAGGACAAAGGAGACGGCTCTGAAGATCCAAGAGGAAATCAAGGATAGAGGCTCTGTCTCGGAGGTCGGGGGAGCCATCCCCGTTGCCACGGTTCTGGACCATGACGCCTACATGGAGTATCTCTCAGAGTATGCCGACACGGACGACCATGCGAACAACTTCTTCAGGGACTGGACCTCAGAACGGATACCGAGCAAGATGGTTCTACCATCACTGGAGTTTGCGAGGGAAATGGCTCAGTTCATGATGGATACTCTAAGGGGAGCGAGCCACGACTCCTTTGATATATACGTGAGTCATGACGTGTGGGTGGCCGCGCTCATGTTCCACTGGTTCGGGCTGAAGCCACACGACGACTGGTACACGTTCCTCGACGGCTTCATCATGCAGCTGGGGGACGAGGGGATGACCGTCTACTACAGGGACGAGTTTAAGGCTGTCCCCTATCCCAGCTGGTGGCCGCGGTGACCCTCCGGAACTGGGAAGGATAATTATATCACGGCTCCATATGGTTGCCAAGTGTTTGTCATGGTGAAGCTAACAGAAGAGATCAAGTCAGTCTTCGAGAAGCAGAGGGTGATCTCCATGGCCACAGCCAACGCCGCGGGGAAGCCAAACGTCATCCTGGTGGGGATGTGGTGGTGGGAGGACGACGAGACCCTCGTGGTCGTCAACAACTTCCTGAACAAGACCTACAGTAACCTCGAGTCGAACCCCCAGGTCTCCTTCGTGGGCTGGGACCGGGAGGCCCGCAAGTGCTTCCAGGTCAAGGGGACCGTCGAACTTCAGTCGGAGGGTCCCATCTACGAGAAGGGGCATAAGATGGCGACGGAGAGGAATCATCCTCTGCCGGGAAAGTCGGTGGTGGTCGTAAAAGTTGAGGAGATCTACCAGGCCTCCGCGGGAAAGGGAGCCGGGGACAGGCTCCTCTAGATAACGAACCTGACGTTCTGCTGGTTCTCGGCCCGCTGCTTGGCGAGGCCTTTATTCATCCCCTGGTTCGTCACCTCGATGTCGAAGGCGACGAATTTTTCCACCATCTCGGTAATGTTGCGGGCCATCTCATCCAGCTCCTCGCGAGTGAATGTCGACATGACCTCGGGGCTGTTGATCCACTGCATCCATCCGCCGAGGCTCTGGCCCAGTGCGCCGAACGCGAACCTCATGACGCGCACGAGCTCCAGCCTGTCCTGATCCGTCTTCTCCATACGCTCCCTGATCTGTTCTAGGGTCTTCTCGCTCCTCTGGGTCCAGTTCTGTTGCATCGGTTCCACTGCGGATACTAGTAATCGGTTCCTCTTAAACGTCTTGGAGGGCCTGAAACTGCGCCCTCTAGTCGACGTCCTGCCAGATGGCGAACCGGTTCTCTTCCGGGTCGGCGACGAGGGCGAACCAGCCCATGAAGAGGACCTCCTGCTTGGGCACGACCACCTCCCCCCCCAGCTCCACGACTCGGGTGCAGTACTCGTCCACGGACTCCACGGAGATGTAGTTAGTCACCCCCTCATCGGGGAGGGTCCTTTTCTTGAGGCCTCCGTTTACGCCTGCCCCCGCGGGACCCCCCTTCTCGCCTATGGGCACCGTCTGTATCATCCAGTAGCCCTCCTGGCCAGGGGCCTCCTCGAAGACCCATCCGAAGAGGCTTGAGTAGAACTTCCTCAGCCTGTCGACGTCGTCCGCGGGTATCTCGAAGTGGGTTATCGTGTGGTCAACCATCTCGTTCATTTTAGAGGGTGGACCTGATGAGATAAGCATTGCCAGAGGGGACTGATCTCACTCTGACGACTTGAGGAGGGCCCTCAGCAGCTTGACGGGCCTCGGGATCAGGAAGGGCGTCCGCCTCCTGTACTCCAGGTACTCCTCACCGAACCTCTCCTCGAGGTTGGGCTCCTCGTACACCTTCACGATGAATACGTTCACAGCGACGACGGCCGCCGGGATGAAGAGGAACATCCCCGGGGAGCTGAACATGAGACCCATACCGCAGGGCAGCAGGGAGTACCCCAGGATCATCGGGTTCCGGGTGTGGGCATAGGGCCCCGTCTTGACGAGTACACTCGTCTGGACCCTCCTCTTCGCCTCTCCCCACGGGAGGCCCAGCCCCACACTGTACAGCACCCTTGTCGATTTTATGCCAGTGTAGAGCCCTGAGACAAAGACGATGGGGCCCCCTACCAGGTTGATGGGGAAGGGGGGCGTCTTGGAGAGGGAGAGGGCGGCGTCGATCCAGGAGCCTACGACGTACGTGAGGATCGGCGCGACGATGAAGATGGTCATGTAGGCGAGGAGCTGGCCCCGGGGTATTCTCGGTTTCAGCTCGGTCGTGAGCTTTCCCTCCAGGATTCTGTCAGAACAGCCCCCTCATCGTCGCCAGTATCGTCTGCTTCGCCATGTACCTGTAGGTCTTCTTGACCAGGGGGTTCTTGGAGAAGAGGGCGCTGTACCTCCTCGTTCTGGACCCGAAGAAGGCCCTGTAGCTCTTGAAGAGTTCCTCTTGGACCTCCTCTACCGTCAGGTGCTCGGTGGGCATCACGGCGTGGATCATGTCGAAGTCGGCCCAGTCGTCGCTCTCGATCCAGCCGTTGGCTTTGGCGGTCTCGTAGATCTCCGTGCCGGGGAAAGGGGTGAGGGTCATGAAGGTGGCGATGTCCGGGTTCAGGGCGTCGGCGTAGTCCCTGATCCCCTTGATGGAGTCGAGGGTGTCGTGCCGCTCCCCGATGATGAAGGTCCCCTGGGAGAAGATATCGTTCTCCCTGAGGAGGTCGACGGCTTGCTTCGCCTTGGACTCGTCAATCCCGTCCCTCCGGAAGTCCCTGAGAGTCGACTCGTGGGGGGTGTCGAAGCCGATGAGCATCCAGACTGCGCCTGCCTCCCTCATCTTGGGCAGGAGGTCTCTCCGCTCGACGATGTTGTCGCACCTTGCCTGGCAGAACCAGGCGACCTCGTCGCTGAGCCCCCTGGAGACTAGATCGTCGCATAGAGCTCCGGTCCAGGGGCCAAGGGCGAGGTCATCGTCGGTGAGCCAGAAGAAGCGGCTCCCGTATTTTGTGTGCAGATGCTCCATCTCGTCGGCGACCCTGCCGGGGGACTTGGACCTCTGCCTGCCCCGCCAGAACCTCCATTGGGTGCAGTAGCTACAGTTGTGTCCGCACCCCCTGGAGCCCTCGACCATGGCGAAGGGGGCGTCCTCCTCCGCCATGAGGGCGAAGTAGTAGCCCTTCATATTTACCTCGACGAGGTGATAGGCGGGATATGGTAGGGAGTCCAGGTCGCAGATGAGGGGCCTCTCAGGAGCGTGATGGACGGCGCCACCCTCACGGTACGAGAGGCCCTCGATACCCGACATGCTTCCGCCCTGGGAGACGGCGTCCACGAACTCGGTGAGGGTCGCCTCCCCCTCGCCCCTGACCACGGCGTCGACGTGGGGGAAACGCTTCAGGGTCTCGTCGGCGAGGGTGGTGAAGTGCTGGCCCCCGAGGATGGTGACGGCGTCGGGGCAGGCCTCCTTGGCGATGGCGGCGGTCCTCAGGACGAGGCTGGCACAGCATGAGGAGAGCCCGCTCACCGCGACGACGTCGGGTCCGATACCCTCTATCCTAGGCCCGAGGGCGTCCCAGTCCAACCCCTCGGCCTGACAGTCGACGACACTGATCTCGGCGTCCGGGTTCTCCCTCTCCAGGTAGGCGGCTAGGGTCAGTATCCCGAGGGGTGGGGGGACGTACTCCCCCATGGGGAACCAGAAATTCTTGGGGGGCTCGATGAAGGCGACGTGGGTTTTGGGCATCTCGGTTTTTCCTTTCCTATTGATCTGGTCTGCCTGTTTTTATTGTCTCTGGGCGGTGGAATCCTTAAATCGTGGTTGTGGAGGGTATGTTATGAGCCGGGGTCTCCTAGCCTGGTAGGGAGCTAACGCCTTCGGGTGGCTCATGCCTGGAAAGCTAGTGTCCGTATGGACGCAAGGGTTCAAATCCCTTTCCCGGCGCCATTTCTTCACTTCCTTGACCTGTGCCAAACCTCCTACAGGTATACTTAAGCTTACATTTAGTAAAGTTTATATTACATATTGTATAGTAAACTTTACATCGGTGATAGTGTTGAACGCCATGACACAGAAGATAATCACTGTGGTAATAGTCGCCGTCACAGGGGCTTTGATAGTCATCGGGATAAACCTGGGCAACCTGTATCTGCCCGTGGTCACCCTCATGACAGGGGCGCTGGCCATACGATACATGCGCAGGAGGACCCGGGAGGTCCTGTACGACGAGAGGACGACAATCATCAATCAGAAGGCATCAGCCGCTGCAATTGCCGCTTTCACCCTGGGTGTGACGGTGATCGGATGGCTTATGATGACAGTGGGTGACACCATCGACCCAGCCTACAAAGGGCTCGGATACGCCCTCGCTTTCCTAGGCTGCGGGCTCCTGCTGCTCCGAATGATATTCCAGTACTATTACAGCTGGAGGCTCGGGGGCTGGGACCGTGGAGAATAGGGTCAAGGTCTACCGGGCCATGAGGGACGTCACCCAAGAGGGGCTCGCGAAGGCGGTGGGGGTGTCGCGGCAGACGGTGATGGCCATAGAAAGGGGAAACTACAACCCCTCCCTGGAGCTTGCGTTCAAGATCGCCCGGTTTTTCGGCGTGGGGGTCGAGGACGTGTTTACCTACGACGGGGCTGGTGAGGGGTAGAATGGACAGAGAGATTGCTGTCTCCCTCAGGGGTGTAAGCAGGAGCTTCGGGGAGACCCCGGCGGTGAGGGATCTGGACCTGGAGATCGAGAGGGGGTCCATCCACGGGCTCCTCGGACCCAACGGATCAGGCAAGTCCACGACCATGAAGATGGTGATGGGGATCCTGAAGCCTGATTCAGGGAGAATCGACGTCTACGGCAAGGAACCCCAGGGGGACCCCATGGGCGTGAAGAGGATAGTGGGGTACGTCCCCGAGACCCCCCGGCTCTACGAGTACCTCACCGGCCTGGAGTACCTGGACTTCATCGCT
>DATLAV010000211.1:0-2152 GCA_035527235.1 Patescibacteria group bacterium
TGGAAGAGGGACAGGTTCCCCTGCATCTCGTAGCTCAGGGACGTGCTCAGCGCCGTAAGCTCGTCGGAGATCTCCCCGATGGTAGACGCCATCCTCTCTAACGTGAGCCTGTTCACATCGATCTCATCGCCTAGTCCGGCGACCTCGTCTCTCAGGCTCGTCTCGAGTTCGCTGACCGCCTCCCGGCTGGTCGAGAGCCTGGACTCCAGGCTGGCGAGGCTCTCCTGGGTCCTGTTTATGGCCTCATGTATCTCCGTCAGGCGCTGGTTCTGCTCTGAGGCCCTCTCCCTCTGGGAGTCGATGTGCTCATAGATCAGGTAGGTGTTCGTCGCTGAGAGGAGCAGGGCCACGACCGCTAGGACGGTCCCGACCTGATTCTGCCTCTGAGACATCCTCGATCATCAATGGTTAAAGGCATTTAATATGTCATGGTCGTCCCTGAGGCGGCTCTCGCTTATGAAAGGGGGGAAGGTTGCGTTAATACTTGGGTATGTCCTCCGGGGTGTAGAGCTCCCCGTTGAGCATTATCTTCTCCAGCGATGTCCGGATCGCCGAGATCTCCTCGAGGGGGTCATCCCGCAGCACTATGAGGTCAGCGTACTTCCCCTCCTCCACGGTGCCCAGCTTCCCCTCGACCCCGACGCTCCTCGCGGCGTTCAGCGTCCCGGCGGCGATGGCCTGCTCTGGGGTCATCCCCCAGGCCACCATGTACTCTAGGTCCCTTGGGTTCTCGCCGAAGAGGTTGTCGGGCATCCCTGCGTCGGTTCCCATGGCGATGGTGACCCCACTGGCGAGGGCGTTCCTGAAGTTGGGCTCGGTCTCATCCCAGATCCCGGTGGTGACGATCCTGTCGTGGACTCCGCCCTCGCCGAGGTGGTCCAGGTGGCCACAGAACGTCTTCAGAGTCGGGAGTAGGATGAGCCCCCTCTCCTTCATGTTTCTGATATGCTCCTCGGTTAGCGTCTGGCCATGGACGATGATGTCGACGCCCGCCTCCAGGGCGTTAGATATCCCGGCCTCGCCGTAGCAGTGGGCGTGCACCATCTTTCCGCAGTTGTGGGCCTCCTCGGTCGCCGCCCTCATCTCCTCGACGGTGAGCTGGGGGTGGCGGGGGCCTGTGTGGGGGCTTGAGATGGCCCCTGTGGCGCCCAGCTTGATGAAGTCGGCTCCCTTGTACATGAGTAGGCCCCTGGCGGCCCGTCTTGCGGAGTCGGCGCCGTCCACTTCGAGCCTCTCCCCCGGCCTCCTGCTCCTGCCGCCGGTCATGGTGATCATCTCCCCTGACACGAACATCCTGGGCCCCAGCGCGATGCCGTTCTCTATGGCGTCCCTGACGGCGAAGGCCACGTTCCTGATGGCCCCGGCGTCGGCGAGGGAGGTGACTCCCACCCTGAGGGCTTTCCTTGCGTTCATGAGGCCTCGGATCGCCTGATACTCGTCCGATGGAGGCTCCGAGTCAGACTTGGGGCCATACCTGACGTGGACGTGGGCGTCGAACAGCCCGGGCATGGCGATACGGTCCGAGAGGTCCAGCCTCTCCCCGTAGCCTCCCTCCAGCCTGTCGTCGGAGATCTCCTTGAACCGTCCGCCCTCGACGCCGATCCTGGCGTCATCGAGCACCCGGCCTTCGCCGACGATCAGCTTCCCGACCCTAAGCTCAACACTCTTCCCAGCTCTCATCTCAGTATGAGGCTGGTCGCCTGCAGATATAACCCTCCCTGTGATGTAGTTTGTTTTATGGGGACTCTGCTTGGGAGCGTTTTTTTCTTGGAATGGCCCGTGTTTTTGACTGGAATCGTTTCGTGACGGCGTGTTTTTCCGGTTCCTTTCGTGGGATTGGGGTTTTTTCACGCTCCGATATATGACCCCCCTCTATGATTTTATTTATTGTATCTAAATTCATTGCAAAGGAGCACGTTTTAAACAGGAATTCTCTCTCTGTTTGATGTGAATCATTATTGAGCAGTGTTGTTTTCAGGTTCGTTTCGTTGAATGGCGCTTCATTTTGAAGCAGTTGCCATGAATACTCTCCCCTATCATATCATCTGTGAGTTCATAGTGTATGAACGGGGTATACGACGACTACGGAGTCGGGAGCTTCAGCCTGGGGACCGGCGTGAAGCTGCTCATGCGTGCCCGGGAGGCGAGGAAG
>DATLAV010000212.1:0-5106 GCA_035527235.1 Patescibacteria group bacterium
TACGAATCGAGTTCCCGGTGTCGGTGCCGAGGCCAACAGCTCCAAAGCTGGCTGCAACGGAGGCGGCGGTCCCCCCGCTGGAGCCGGCGGGTACCCTCTCCAAGTCGTAAGGGTTCCTCGTGGTGCCAGCTATGCTGCTGACGGTCTGGTAGGGGCTGAACGCCCACTCCGCCATGTTAGACTTTGCGATGACGACGGCCCCCGCCTCCCTGATCATCATCACCTGGAACGCGTCGTCGGGGGGCAGCGATCCTTTCAGAGCGAGGGAGCCGGCTGAGGTCTGGAGGTCGTGGGTGTCGTAGTTGTCCTTGACGATGACGGGTACGCCGTGGAGGGAGCGGAGGACGCCGGTCCTCGCGTACTCCTCGTCGAGCTCCGCCGCCCTGCTGAGTGCGTTCGGGTTCACCACGACGATGGAGTTCAGGCCGGTGGTCTGGTCGTAGGCCGCGATCCGCCTCAGGTAGAGCTCAACGAGCCCCCTGCAGGTGATCCTCCCCGCCCTGATCGCATCATGAATCCCTGAGATGGTTGCCTCCACAATGGGGAAGCCCGGATTATCGACGGTCATCAACCTCTCTCCCGGTTCACAGCGTGCATTTTTCGTTGAGTATATAATACTACCGAGGTCGATCGAGTCAGGCAAGGGTTCCCCCGAGTGAAAGAACATACATTTATACGTATTCAGCGATTTTTCCTTTTTGTTATTACCGTCGGAGTACTGGTGAATGATATGATCTCAGCCATCGTCATGATCAAGGTCAAGGCGGGTGACCTAGAGGCGCTCCTGAGGAGCCTCAACAGCCTCCCTCAGACCAGAGAGGTCTACACCGTCTATGGTATCTACGACGTCATCCTAAAGCTCGAGGTGGAATCCAAGCAGGAGCTCAGGGAGATAATCAACAGGAAGATACGGGAGATAGAGAACGTCTTCTCGACGGTGACGATGGTTGTGAATGATGGCCCCCCGTCTCAGATGGCCATGAACAGCTAGACCCCTTCTCATCAGTCTCCTTTCTCCAGCCTTTTTATCAGGTCTCTCGCCTCTCCGGCTCACGAACGAGGACTAGGAACCCCAAGGCTCCCAGGAGGAGCAGCCCCGAACCCAATAGGAAGGGCGTCTCCTTTGAGAGCTCCTGGTACAGGTAGCCACCGACGATCCCACCCGTGCTCCAGACAACGGTCCACCCGAGGCTCCTGAGAGCGCTGAATCTGCCCCTGTGCTCCTGGGGGAGGTAGTCGATGTAGAGGGCCTGCCAGGCGGGTGTGTCGATGCTGCTGAGGACGGCTACGGCCATCCTGATGATGAGGACATCCTGGAAGCTCCGGGCCCTCGTGAGGCAGAGGATAACGACGGGGTAGAATAGCACTGTGGGCTTGATGAACTTGAGCCTACCATACAGGTCTGAGGCCCGTGCCGCTGGGAGCTTAACCAATATGCTGACCAGGGACCAGAGCATCATCTGGAGTCCCCACTGGGTCGAGGAGACGCCGACGACCTCCTTGGCGAAGGTGACCGTGAAGGGGTCGATCATAGCCCATCCTAAAATAAACAACAGGTCTATTCCGAAGAACACCCAGAGCTGCCGGGGCAGGAAGGCGACCGTCACCCTGAAGTCTTCGACGATCTCCCTCACGACGGTCCTGAGGTCAAGCTTCGTCCCGCCGCCGTCGTCCATAGTCTCCTCCAGGAACTTGTACCTGAGGATGGCAGTAATGAGCCCCATGCAGAAGACGAAGATGTAGGCCCATCTGAGGGCTACGACGGTGCCGTACCTGTCCATGAGCACGCCGACGGCGTAGGGGGAGAAGAGCCCAAAGAGGGGCGGAACGATGTTCCAGAGCGCGTAGGAGATGGCGCGGACGCTGGGGGTCGTCGAGTCGGCGAGGATTGAGTTGAAGGCCGGGTCCCTGATGCCACCGATGAGGGCACCCAAAGCCGCCGAGAGAAAGAGGAGCTGGTAGCTGGGGGCGAAAGCGTTTATCAGCTCGTTGAAGGCGAGAAGGAAGGTCATGGAGTAGACGATCCTCGTCCTGCCTACGGTGTCAGCTAGGTAGCCGCCAAGGAAGGTGGGGATCACCCTGACGATGGCGTTGATCGCCGAGATGATGCCGATGTCAACGTAGTCGCCGCCGAGACCGAGGACGTAGAGGCTGTAGAAGGGCATCGTCATCTGGCCCGCCAGGTTCCAGACGCCGGCGCTGAGCAGCATCACCCCTAGGTTACCCCGGAGGAAGGACAGCCGCTCGGTTATGGATCGTTTCATATCGACCAGTTAGGTTGACTACCTCCACCTGCGGAAATAAAAATTACTCGAAACCATACGTTGCATTCACTCTTGCTGAACCCGTTCGACAACTCTAAACGTACGGAGGCCTATGATCACTCATGTCATCCGACGGCAGGGTTAGATGCTGGGGTGAGAAGGACCCCCTGATGCTCAGGTACCACGACGAGGAGTGGGGGGTCCCCCTCCACGACGACAGGGGCCACTTCGAGATCCTGGTGCTGGAGGGAGCCCAGGCGGGGTTGAGCTGGCGTACAGTCCTGAACCGCAGGGAGGGCTACAGGAAGGCCTTCCAAGGCTTCGACCCCGCCATCGTCGCCGAGTACACCCCCAAGAAGATCGATAAGCTCCTCCTGGACCCGGGGATCATCAGGAACAGGAGGAAGGTGGAGTCGGCCGTGAGGAACGCCGGGGCCTTCCTGAGGGTCCAGGAGGAGTACGGGAGCTTCGACGAGTACGTCTGGGGCTTCGTCGGTGGGAAGCCCGTGATGAACGCGTTCACCTCCTGGAGCGAGCTCCTCCCCGAGACCGAGGTCTCCAAGGCCATGAGCAAAGACCTGAAGAGGAGGGGCTTCAACTTCGTGGGGCCCACCATCTGCTACGCCTACATGCAGTCCATCGGGATGGTGAACGACCATCTAACCGGCTGCTTCAGGTGGCAAGAGATCGTGGACGAGTACGGTCACTGAGCCTCTCCAGAATATGAACTCAGCCTTAAGGTCTCCTCGACGGCCTTTATTGCGACCTCGATCATCTCGTCGTCGGGCTCCCGGGTGGTGAGCCGCTGGAAGAGGAGCCCCGGAGTCGTCAGGAGCCGGATTATGGGTGAGTCGGCGTGCCTGGCACTGAACCTGAGAACCTCATAGGATACCGAACCTATCAGTGGCATCAGGGCGACCCTGTATCCTAGCCTAGTCAAGTAGCTCCCTCCGGGTAGCAGGGAGAAGAGGGCGATACTCACGAGGATGACGATGAAGATGAAGGAGGTGCCGCAGCGCCTGTGGAGCCTCGGATACTCCCTCACGTTCTCCACGGTGAGCTCCTCCCCGGCCTCCAGGGCGTTTATCGCCTTGTGCTCCGCGCCGTGGTACTGGAGCACCCTCCTGAACTCCCCCCAGAGGGAGACCCCGGCCATGTAGGCGAGGAACAGTGCGAGGCGGATCAGTGCCTCGACGATGTTGAAGAGTGCCCCCGTGAGGTGGAGGAGGTTGGTGAGGACGAAGGGCACGACGAAGAAGATGGATGAGATGGCGAGGGTCAGGGTGATGACGATGGCCCACTCCTTCCAAGTGAAGTCCTCCTCTTCCTCCTCCAGCGCCACGTTCGCGGAGAAGGAGATCCCCTTCGCCCCGAGGTAGGTGGTCTCAAAAAGGGCGACGACCCCCCTGATGAATGGGAGGCCGAGGACCCTGGAGCGCCTGGAGTCGGGGTTGATCGCCTCGGATTGGGTGAGGATGCCGCCGTTGGGCTGCCTCACGCACATCACGAGGTGGCTGCGGGAGCGGATCATGATGCCCTCTATGAGCGCCTGCCCGCCGAAGGCCAGAGACTCCTCCCCGCTCCCCATGGTTAACAGAAGGAACCCGACGGTACTATATCCATTTTATGGGGCGACCGTCCTGAACAGCCCCGGGAGGTCGACGGGCTCATCTCCCCGCCAAGCGCTCTACGACGCGCGCGCATTTGCTATACGCTAGCGCGCGAATATACATGAATCTTGAGAATATGAATCTCTGAACTCGCTTGAAGTAGCCACTGTGATCGAGGTCTGTGTGTTGCACGCACGAAAATCCATGCAAGCTTATAGCTCGATACCACCTACAACTTGGGACATGGAGTATCGTCCCCTCGGAAGGACCGGATTAGAGGTCAGCGTCATAGGTGTAGGAGTCGAGCACCTGAAAAACCAACCCGAAGAGAGCATCGCAGACGTCGTGGGAGCGGCCGTGTCGAGGGACGTCAACTACTTCGACCTGGTCTGGAGCCTCCCCAACGTGATAAGGGGGGTGGCCAAGGGGATAGGGGAGGCGAGGGAGGAGGTCCACCTCGCCGTGCATCTTGGCTCGTGTTACAGGGATGGAGGCTATCTCCGATCCAGGACCCCCAGCAGATGCGAGGAGGTCTTCCATGAGACCCTGGGGCGCCTGGGCACCAGCTACGCCGACGTGATCAACATCCACTACGTTGGGGACTTCAAGCAGTGGGAGATCGTCTCCGAGCCGGGGGGAGTCCTGGACCTCGCCGTCAGGCTTAGGGACGAAGGCGCCGGAAGGGTGGTGGCGATAAGCACCCACGACATCCTAGTCGTCAAGCGGGCCGCGGAGCACCCCGAGATTGGGTCGGTGATGTATCAGGTCAACATGGCGAACCCCGCCCTACCGGGCAGGGATGAGGCCCTCAGGCGATGCGCTGAGACCGGCACGGGGGTCGTTGCCATGAAACCCTACGCCGCGGGCAAGCTGTTGCAAGCTAACAGGACCGTGAGCTTCTCCAAGTATCAGACCGGCGGCCTGACGCTCAAGAAGAAGCTGCCCGTGAGCATGACGCCGGTCAGATGCCTCAGCTACACGTTGTCCCAGCCCGGCGTGAGTTGCGCCGTGACGGGGGTCAAGAACGTCGATGAACTGCACGGAGGCCTGGAATACCTGAGGGCGTCTGACCCCGAGAGGGACTACGAAAGGGAGCTAGGCGAGATACTCTCCTGATACCTGCTGCTCCTCGCGGGGCTCCCGCGCGGGAAGTAAATGTCGCGCGTGCAATGACGTAAACTTTCTTAATTGAATATTATATCTTAATTTGAAAAATAACTCATTTCTTAATA
>DATLAV010000213.1:0-11965 GCA_035527235.1 Patescibacteria group bacterium
CGCAGGGTCCTCCTCCCCTCATTGGAGGCTGTGATGTCCAGGAACACGAGTTCGTCGGCACCATCTTGGTTGTAGCGCTCAGCCAGCTCCACGGGGTCACCGGCATCCCTCAGGTCGATGAAGTGGGTCCCCTTAACCACCCGCCCCCACTTAACATCAAGGCATGGGATGATACGCTTGGCTAGCATCGTGAAGCCTCCAGGTAACTGATGGCCTCTCGCAGCGTGAACAGCCCCTCGTAGAGGGACTTCCCGATGACAGTGGCCTCGACCCCTGCACATTCAAGAGATACGAGGTCTCCCAGAGTGCCAACGCCTCCTGCGGCGATGATGGACGCCCGTCCAGAAACCTTGGAGTAAGTATCGATGTCTGGGCCTCCCATCGTCCCGTCGCGTTCAGCATCGGTTATCAGGAACCACTTGAACCCGCGTTCGATGAACTCGCTCAAGGCATCCTTGATGGATCTGTCTGCGTATCCCCCCCACCCCCTCTCCAAGACCTCGCCCTTCCTGTGGTCAAGGGCTACCACGATCCTATCCTCTCCATACTCTTCACGGAGACGTGACACGCCTTCGGGTGACCTCACAGCCATTGAACCTAAGATTATCCGGTCCGCTCCAGTGTCCAGCAGCTCCCGTGCGGAACCGATACTCCTGATCCCACCCCCGATCTGAACGGGTATCTCCAAGTGGTCCAGTATCGAAATCACGAGCTTCCTGTTCTCACCTCTGCCTAGGGCTCCGTCTAGGTCGATGACGTGCAGGAACTCAGCGCCCTGGTCGCGCCAGAGCAAAGCCACGTCGAGGGGCGACCCTAGACTCTCGTAATAGGTCTTGACCTCCTGGTTTCCCTTGGTCAGCCGCACAACCTTCCCGTCCATCACGTCTATCGCGGGGATCACCATCATCCCTTGGCCCCCCTCACGATACGTGCAAAATTACTGAGCAGTGCTGCACCGGCTCTCCCAGATTTCTCAGGGTGGAACTGGGTGCCATAGAGGGTACCCCTCTCCACGATCGAAGTGAACCTCCCTCCGTAGTCCGTGACCGCCAGGGTGTCCCCGGGTTCCTCTGGCTCAGGGTAAAAGCTGTGCACGAAGTAGAAGTACTCGTTATCTGGTATGCCCTTGAGGAGGGGGCTATCCCTTACGGCCGTTATAGTGTTCCATCCCATGTGTGGTATCTTCATGTCCCCTTGGAACTTCCTCACCTCTCCGGATAGTAGTCCCAGACCCTTCTCTAGGCTCTCCTCACTCCCCTCGAAGAGAAGCTGCATCCCCAGACAGCTACCTAGAACGGGGACTCCCCCGGCCAGTGCCCCGTGTATGGGCTCGCTGAATGTCTGAAGCCTCGTGGCCGCGGCCCCGAAGTTGCCGACTCCCGGTAGGACAATGGCATCCGCTGACCTGATCATCTCAGGATCACCTGTGACATCAACGTTGAGCCCTGTCCTCCTGAGGGCGTTCGTCATGCTGAACAGATTTCCCACGCCGTAGTCGACCACCGCTACCGAGGTCATCAGAGCACCCTCTTGCTGCTTGGAACGCCCTTCCTCTGGAGATCCCGTGACACCGCCTGCCGGAGGCATAACGCTAGGGCTTTGAAGGCAGCCTCAATCTTATGGTGGTCGTTGCGCCCGTACTCCACTTTGAGGTGGAGGTTGGCCTCCAGGGATGTAGCCATGGACTCTAGGAAGTGGGTCAGGTCCTCCGCTGCCGTGGCCTCCACGATGGAGCCTTCGACATCCAGATTCACCACAGAGTAGGGCCTACCTCCGAGGTCCAGTGCGCAGGACGCGAGGGAGCAGTCCATGGGAACGAGGGCGAAGCCGAATCTGGTTATTCCCTCCTTTTCCCCAAGGGCCTTCCGGAGCGATGTTCCTATACCTATCGCTATGTCCTCGATGACATGGTGTCGGAGGTCGCCCTGTGCCTCCACCCTCAGGTCGATGAGGCTGTGGGTTGACAGGATACCAAGCATGTGGTTGAAGAAGGCGAAGGGGGTCTGTACGTTCCACTCCCCTGTACCCTCTAGGTTTACCTCTACGGACACTGACGTCTCACGAGTCTCCCTCTTGAACGAGTTTTTCCTCAAATCGTCTCACCTCCCGCATATCTGAGTAATTCAGGCAGGTCGTTCACTGTCGGGGCCACGATATCAGAGCCACTCGACAGGAAGTCGTCCCTCGCCTCATCTACGTTATGCACGTTCCCGTAGACCCCGGCGAACATGAACTTGGGTTCACCTGCGTTTCGGACCATCAGCCTGTCGGCTAATGTGTCCCCCACGTAGAGGACCCGATCATACGGCTTGAAGGGCTTGGACGCCCTTAGTAAAGAGTAAGGGGCAGGCTTATGGAGGCCTACAGCTTCTCTTCTCCTCTGAGCTTCCTCAACGTTCTCGTACCAGACCTGTGCTTCCCTGCGTATCTGTGAGATGGAGTCACCCAGGACATGCATCGCTGTTGCATACAGGCTGCCGGATGCTATCCCAATCCTGTCTCCACCCAGAAGATCCATGAGCTTCTCAATGGTGTCTCCGTGGACTATCAGGGTCTCGTTCTCAATGAAGCCAGTGCTCTCTGCAGTAAATGCTGCCTTGAACCCGTGGCTACGCTCAAAAAGGTCCGCACCGCAGAGGACCTCCTCGAATAGTGTGGATATTACACTCTCACCCACAATGCCGGGATAGCCTAAGGCCATCTTGATGTTGGGGCCTAGCTTTTTCAAGAGCGCCTTGTCTACAGCCTCCACGCCGGAGGAGTCTAAATCCTCTGCAAAGCCGTGTAGCCTTTCATACAAGGTCTCGACAGGGATCTCAGCTTCTACCTTGTTTTCACGGAAGTGGTCAAGCCTGTCTCTGGGGGTGTCATACCTCAGGATTTCCCCTGCGACTTCCCCCAAATTCCCAAGCACGCTCTCAGGCAACTCAGCCAGGGTCCTCATGGTGAGTGCGTAGCTGAGGGTCCAGTCGTTGTTGAACCCTCCAGTGCGTTTGTAAGCACGGTTCAACCCGCCGTCGAAGAGGTTTCTAGGGATCCTAACCCCAGTCATAGCCTCCATGAGGATGCTAGTGGTCTCTGCCACAGCCCTGCTATATGACTCCCTGACGTCGAGGAGGACTCCGTCGCAGTCAAACACGACCACGTCTACCTCACCGAGTTCCTTGAGCCGGTCTCGCCTGAGGTAGGAGGTCTCCCCGATGACGGTCTCGTATTCGGTATACTCTGTTCTCAAGCCACCACCTCCTTCAGAGCGTCAAGGAACTTCATTGTTGCCATCCTTGGTGTCACTGTGACCCTCAGGCAGTTCTCGTATCCCGGAACAGATCCGATCCTCCTGACGATCACCCCCCTCTCCAGAAGGCTGGCGTAGACATCCTCGTGGGGCTTTCTTGTGCAGAACAGGATAAAGTTGGTGTCGGAGGGGAATGCCCGGACGCCCTCTATCTTATTCAGTGAGTCAACGAGAAAGCCGCGTTCAAGCTTTACCTCCTCGACGGCCTCACGTATCATGGCCTGCTCTTCGAGGAGTCTCACACCGATCCGGAGCACTAGGCTGGGAACGGAGAAGGGCATCATGTACCTTTCAGCTAGGGTTCTCGCGAGAACGGTGTTGGTGACCGCGTATCCCAGCCTGAGGCCGGCGAGGCCGTAGGCCTTCGAGAAGGTCCTTAGGATGATGAGATTATCCCTCTCAGCTGCCTCATCTATCAGGGAGTACTGACCGAACTCGGCGTAGGCCTCGTCAATCAACACGGGGCCGTCGAAACCCTCGACTACCTTCATGACCTCCCCTCTGGGGAGTTGGTTCGAGGTAGGATTGTTGGGGTTGCAAAGTACAATGAGGTCCACCTCCCGGGCCTCCTCGACCACCTTCTCCCCATCCATCATGAAACGGTTATCGAGGGGGGCAACCCTGTACGTCACCCCCCTGATCGCCACTGTGCGGGGGTACATAGAGAAGGTGGGGGTGACAGCGAGTAGTGTGTCTGTCGGCCTCAGGATGCTTGAGATGACTAGGTTTATAATCTGGTCTCCCCCTGAGCCGATGACGATCTGGTCCGTTGATATGTCGTGGAGACTCGCCAGTTTTCCAGCCAGTAACTCTTCCTCTTCGCCTGGATAGAGTCTGGGATCAGTCTCTGATGTGGCCTCTGCCATAATCCTCTGGAGCTTGGATCTAGGGAGGAAAAGATTCTCGTTCGCGTTGAGCTTCAGGATCCGGTCGCTGGGCAGGCCGACGCGCTCAGCTAACGTCTCTATTGGTTCTCCTGGCTCGTAGACGCCCAGCTCACTGGACCTGAGTTTAAACCTCTCCAGTGTCATTCTTTGAACCTCCCTTCGACTGCAAAGGCGTGATTGGGTAGCCCCTCAGCCTCGGAGAGAGCCTTGACGTGCCCCCGTATCTTGCTGAGGCCCTCAGCGTTGGAGTTGACTATCGACATAGTCCTGATGTAGTCCAACACCGTGATGCCAGAGCTGATCTTGGCGTAGCCACTCGTCGGGAGGACGTGGTTGACGCCGACGCTGTAGTCTGTAGCGGAGACCGGGGAGTAGTGTCCGAGGAGCAACAACCCGGCTGTTGAGATTCTCTTAGCGATTTCTCGGGGGTCCTTGGTGAGTATTTCGAGGTGCTCCGGGGAAAAGAGGTTGGCGAACTCTATAGCTTCCTCAATGTCTCTAACTGTGTAGATGAAGCTCCCTTGGGACAGGACTTCACCCACCACGTCCCCTCTCGGTGTCCTTTCCAGAGCCTCTTTGAGGGCCTCATCAACCTCGTCGGCGAGTTCGATAGAAGTCGTGACGAGCCCCAAGACCCCTCCCTGACCGTGCTCGGCTTGGCTAATAAGATCCAGGGCTATTAAATTGGCGTTTGCTGTTCCGTCGGCCAGCACGAGGATCTCGCTAGGCCCGGCCGGCTTGTCGATGGCCACCTCGTTTGATACGATCCCCTTGGTGGCTGTCACGAACCTGTTACCGGGTCCCACGATTTTATCGACTTTTGGGATGGTTTCTGTACCGTAGGCCATAGCAGCCACTGCCTGTGCGCCTCCCGCCTTGTAGACTGCGTCGACTCCGCATATATCGGCAGCCACGAGGGTAAGGGGAGACGGCCTCCCGTCCTGCTTAGGGGGGGTGCACACGACTACTTTGCTTACTCCAGCGATCTTGGCTGGGGTAACGTTCATGACGAGAGAGCTGGGGTACTCTGCTTTTCCTCCGGGGACGTAGCAGCCTACGCTACGCAGGGGACGGATGGTGCACTCGATGTCGATGCATTCTATCCGGACCTTAAAGGAGAGAAGGCTCAGCCTCTTTCCCTCCACTAATTCTAGCCTCCTCTTAAGCTCCTCCAGGGCCTCAATCTGGTCTCCTGTCACATCTCCGTATGCCTTCTGTATCTCCTCAGGCTGGACCCTCAGTTCGTTGATCTTGACCTTGTCGAACCTTTCCGTGTACTCTCTGACGGCCTTATCGCCCCTCCTTCGCACGTTTTCAACGATGGGCTCCACGTACTCCAGGAGCTTGGAGTCCAAGGCGTTTACATGTGGCCATCTGCCGCTCAGGATATCCTCTGGGCGCTCTGAGTATCTTCTCATCATCTTCCATTCTCCAACATAATCTCCTCGAATGGCATCACCTGTCGCGGTTCGTATACGACGAGCCCCTGGGCAAGAACTCGGAGGGTGGGGAGTATCTCCAGGAACTTCATCTTATCTATAACGGTGTTTATAGCGCACCAGTCGAGGTCAGAAAGTTCGCTGACGGTGGGTCTCTTCAACGCTGGTAGTCTGTCGAGGAGCTCCTTCAGGTTTGTTTTCTTCACGTTCATGAATATGTGGAGCTTTTTCGAGCCGTCTACAACCCCCTTGAGGAGGGTGAAGATATCCATGATCTTCTCCCTCTTCATGGGGTCCTTCAGGGCCTGTCTGTTGGCGATGAGGAGGGCACTCGTTTCCATGATCTCCTCTATGACCTTCAGGTTGTTCTGCTGGAGGCTCGTACCGGTGTCGACGATCTCGATGATGGCGTCAGCGTCCTCAGGGGGCTTTGCCTCGGTGGCACCGAAGCTCAGGTATATGGAGACCTTCTTGTTTCCACCTGTCTTCCACCAGGGGCTAACAATGAGGGGATCGGCGTCGCCATAGGCCTCCCTGTAGACTGGGTTGGCTTTTATGTAGTCCTTAGCGGCGTTGAGGTACTCAGTTGAGACCCGGAGCACCCCTCCTCTTTCCATGTTCATCCTCAGGAGGTCCGAGAGGCTGTTGATTTCTGTCCATGTGTTATGGACGGCCAATATGAGCCGTACGCTGCTGTACTCCAAGTCGAGGAGGACCTCTACGTCAGCCTGGTTCTCTGTGATCCAGTCGCGGCCGCTTATTCCGATGTCCTGTACTCCCTCGCTTACGAAGGTAGGTATCTCCTGGGGCCTGAGGACCTTCAGCTCGATCTCCGGGTCGTTTATCCCTGGCCTATAAGTCCTGTTGAGGCCGCTGATCTGGTAGCCGGCTCTCTCAAGAATCCTGAGGGTGTCAACCTCCAGGTGTCCCTTAGGTATCGCAAATTTAACTCTAGACAATGTTATCTCTCCTGTGAAGGCAAGGGGAGACTGAGAAACCTGAAACCCACTGCGTTGTTAGGTTGTCTGGAACGTTTTTCGTGGTTTCGAGGGTTCTGGAGCGCTTTATATAACTAATGATGAACACAAGCGCCTCTAGTGAACGTACTCCCTCATATTCTCCACTTCGCTATTCATCCCTGTGTTCTCCATAAAAACCTTTCTTTCTAATGTAAACACGACACAATATACATACGGAGTTGAACGATACGCAAAAAATGCACGTTTAACCGTAATCGAGTCCTTAAGGCCTGACACTTCAGCCAGAATGATGATGAAAGACCCCTCTCCCCCCACGTGCGACGGTGGTCGGTGTGCCGGCCGTAACCCATCTCCTGTTCTAAGCGGCATTCAGCTATACGGGCTACCCGGGTCCTCCTGCAGGTCGTCCAAGGACCCCTATTCGCCCTTTCACCCCGCCGGGGCGGTCGTCTCACCCAGGCCCGTAGCGTCCTCAGCCTCCAAGGCGTCATGGCGTGCCACGGGAGGTCTCGTCTCTGTCCGTTGCCAGGGGTCTCCCCCTACGCCTCACAGCGTCGCGGTCCTGCACGGTGGATGGAGTTTCCTCAGGCCATGCGGCCCGGCAGCCGCCCACCGGCTCACCGACCATGAAACCCAGAGTATTGCACCCTCATAACCTTTACCCAGCCCCCCGAGGGCAAAATACATGAGAAGGGAACGCCCACCTGTAAACGAGGCACCATGAGTAGACTCATCGACAAGGCCCTCGAGTACGCAAGCGAGAAGCACAAGGGGCAGATCGACGACCAGGGGCGGCCCTACTTCTTCGCGCATATAGTTCAAGTCTTCAGCATCCTGAAGGATGTCACCGACGACGAGGAGACCCTCTGCGCAGGGCTCCTCCACGACGTCATCGAGGACACAGACACCACATACGAGGATCTGGTCCACGAGTTCAACAAGCGCATCGCCAACCTCGTCATCGAGATGACCCACGAGGGGAGCAGGGAGACTGGATACTACTTCCCCAAGATGCAGTCGAAGAAGGCGGTCATCATCAAGTACGCCGACCGTCTCAGCAATCTCTCTAGGATGGGCGACTGGGCCGGCGACCGCCAGCAGCAATACCTCGAGATCAGCAGGTTTTGGCCCACCGAGCCCCCTGGGGACAAGATCGTCTCACCCAACACTGTCTGGGAGACCCGTTAAGGCCGAATCTGTTTAATTCCGTATCCCGGATATCCTCATGACCAGATAAGGAGAGCAGCCTAGCTGGGCATTGGAGTAGCATCCGCAGTTGAGATAGACGTCATACCCTTAGATGATGGGAGCGAG
The DNA here is from genome assembly GCA_035527235.1 of Patescibacteria group bacterium. Lineage (GTDB taxonomy): Archaea > Thermoproteota > Bathyarchaeia > TCS64 > TCS64 > BS750m-G28. Next base: position 7,916 of record DATLAV010000213.1, read on the forward strand.
GAGTCGGCCAAGTACATACGCGGCATCCTAGCTGCAGAGGGCTAGCCCCTAACATGAAAAAAGGGTGTAGGTTCTCTACTTCGACGTGGTCCTCGGGTCCGAGACGATCTGTAGCATGTTCCCTTCGCTGTCGCTGGTGTTGAAGTATGAGACCATGTCGGGGACGTTAGTGATGTCAGAAGTCTCCAAGCCCTTCCCCTCGAGGTAGGACCTCGTCACTTCCAGGTCATCGACGTCGAAGGTGAGGATGCCTCCCGTCCCGCCCACGTTCAGCCCGAGCCTCGAGCCCCCGCCCGGCAGTTCGAGCTCGCACCAGCCTGCTTCCGGCGACATGTACCAGCTCACGGTGAGTCCAAACACTTCCTCGTAGAACTTCTTCGCCCTCTCAAGGTCATCGACCCTGAGCTGAAAGTAGACCGCCCTGTACGATATCGGATAACGCTTCTCCGACATGGTTGAGGTATGGGCTCCAGCCTTAATATCCTTCACTGAAAACAGATTATCAAACGCTCCCACAGACCCGTCATGGCAAAGTTTATGCTTCCCTCATGAGACTTGGGACGAGATGGACGCCCCCAATAAGGACCGTTTCATAGCGTACGACGCCTACGAGAAGCTGGCCGACGCCTACGCCGAGCAGGTCGACACGAAGCCCCACAACGCATACCTAGAGAGGCCCGCCACCCTCTCACTTATCCCCTACATGAGGGGGAAGCGGGCCCTCGACGCCGGATGCGGGCCGGGATCCAACGCCGAGTGGCTCATCGAGCAGGGGGCACAGGTCGTGGCCTTCGACGCCAGCCCCAAGATGGTGGGCCACGCGAGGAGGAGGCTGGACGGTAAGGTCGAAGTCAGGCTCCATGACCTCCGGAAGCCCCTCTCCTTCATAGAGGACGGCTCCATGGACCTCGTGCTCGCGGCCCTCGTCCTGGACTACATCGAGGACTGGACCCCGGTCTTCAAGGAGTTCCGGCGGGTCCTCAGGGAGGAAGGCGTCCTCGTATTCAGCGTCGGGCACCCCGCCATCGACTACGTCCTCAAGAAGGGCGTCGAGGACTACTTCAAGGTCGAGAGAGTCGAGATGACTTGGACCACATGGGGCGAGTCCGTCCTCATGCCCTCCTACAGGAGACCCCTCGGCAACATGACCGCTGCCCTAAACGAGGCAGGATTCCTCATGGAGCGGCTCATCGAGTCTCGACCAACGCAAGGGTACAAGGAAGCGGACCCGGAGGGCTACGAGGTCACCTCAAAGAGGCCGAGTTTCATCTGCGTCAAGGCCGTTAAGAACCCCTGGATGCAGTCAAATACGCTCTAGCTCCCAGGCTTGTTTGACTATGAGATCGAATGGGGCATTCTTTCGTCTCCGAGTGTTCTTACTCCAAGCATAAATCTCATGAAAAAATTAAAGTAACGAAGGTTGAACGGCTTACTCAGGGAGTTCACCGATATGGTATGCTATGTGATCGATGTCGACGACACGCTGCTTGATACGAAACGCCGAACGCAGGGAGTCTGGCGACTCACGCTGGACAAGGAGGTGCCCCTGAGCGACATCGAGGCCTCCAGCCTCGAGCAGATATTCATGAAGCACGCCTCGGAGGAGCAGAAGGGACACGCCAGAGAGCTGCAGGGGAGATTCTTCAGCGTCCTCCTCTGCGAAGACGAGGTCGGAGTAGAACTGGCCAGCCTGGACCAGGCCGTCCCATACGCGGCTGAGACCCTCCAGCGATGGGCGACTGAACATGAGCTGGTCTACCTGACGGGAAGGACCGAGAACACCCGGGAACTAACGTTGGGATCACTGCGGAGGCACGGCTTCCCTACAGACGAGATACCCCTTCTCATGGTTCACCCTGGAGGACTGGAAGAACCGAGTCCAGACAGAAACCCGAAACCAGAGACTGGCGGAGATCGTGGGAAAACGGGATGTCCCGCGAGTCGTCGACGAGTTCCCCGGCTACTTCACGATCTACAGTCAGCTTCAGATACCTGAGAGGATCGGCCTCTTGGTGAAGAGGCATGAGCCTGAGCACTACTTCGAGAAGGGCGCCACGAGGGTCGTGGAGAGCTGGAAGGAGCTCCTCGACGAGTCCTGACCCCTCAAGGTCGCCTCGGGGGCCGTCGCCACCCTTAAATCCCCTGAAATCGGAGTCAAGACGATGGAGATACTATCCGCAACCGAGGAGAACATCCGTAAGGCAGCCTCTATTATGAGAGCAGGAGGCCTCGTAGTCTACCCGACAGAGACCGTCTATGGCCTCGGCTGCGCCCCCATGAGACCCGACGCCGCGGAGCGCCTCTGCTTCGCAAAGGGTAGGGCGGACAAGCCCCTGCCCCTCATCTGCGCCAGCAACGAGGACGCAAGATATGTCGTCGAGTTCAACATGGCGGCTGAACGGCTGATCAAAACGTTCTGGCCCGGCCCCCTGACGATAGTCCTACCTTCAAAGATCGAGTACAGCATCTGGGTGACCCACGGGGCCAAGACCCTTGGAGTCAGGGTTCCTGACCACGAAGTCTCCAAGCGTCTGGCTGAGCTCGCGGGAGGCGTCATCGTCAGCACGAGCGCCAACAAGTCCGGCGAACCCCCCGCCCAAACAGCGAGCGAGGCCGCAGAGATCTTCGGGAAGAAGGTGGACATCATCTTGGACGGCGGGAGATCCACCGGAGGGGTGTCCTCGACCGTCATAGACCTCAGCGGAGAGTTCGCTTGGATTTTGAGGAAGGGCCCGATAACCGGGGAGCAGTTGAAGAGTTTTCTCTCAGGCTAGTCTCCAGCCCTTGGGGGCCAGCTTCGCCACGCAGACGTGGAGGGGCGCCCCGACCGAACGAGCCACGGGCTCGCACTTCGTCCTGAACAAGTACAGAAGGGGTGAGGGCGCGGGCACCTCTGTCAAGGTCTCCCAGTTAGCCATTCCCTTCGCTATTACGGCGTCGGCGCCGTAGAAGGCGTCCCTGAACTCCTCTGAGGACTCCTCGAGCCTCACACCTATGGCGTCCGTCCCCGTCGTGATCATCTCATCCGCCTCCTCCGTCATCCCAACCATCACGGCGTCCTCCATCAGGGCGTCATTTAACACGGGCCCACCCTTCACAGCCACCTTGACACGGCAGCCCATCCTCCTCAGCTCCCTCACGATGAGCCTGTCGAAGGCGATCTCCCCGGCGTTGTCAGTCAGCAGGAGGACCTCCGAACCTTCCCCCAGATCTTCTTCCAACTTGTCGATATCATCTATGTAGAAGTCGTTCTTCAGCCCCTCCAGGGCCTCACCGATATCGCTGCTGTGCCCTGGGACGTCGTACTCGATGACGTTCCCTATGCACGCCACCTTGCACGCAACCCTGAGCCGATCCCCGGACCCCGAGGCGTTCACTATCCCCTCCATCTTGGGAAGGAGCTCTAGGGCACGCTTGTTGGCTGCGGGTTTGATGTCCGCGTAGGCGTCGGGGCAGCCCGTGACCCTCTTGATGACCCGGTCCCTCTCGGTACCGATGTACGAGGGAACGGCGTCGGGGTTGAACTGTTCTCCGAGCATCCGGAGGAACTCGGTGACGGCCGCCATCCTCTTATCCTCGTCACTGGTCGACCTCAGTATGATGTTGTAGCCCCTATAAAGGAGGCAGTAGCCGCAGCGGGAGCCGACTTTCAAAGCGGAACCTCAGACGCATCATGGACCGTGGATATAAAAAGCATGGGGTAACACATTATCCTGTCCAACTTGATCCAAGACTACAACCTCATTGCCACATCCGAGCCCCTTAACCAGAGCGCCGCCGCCAGGGAGCTCTGGATGCTCCTGAGAGCCGTCGGGGACGAGGAGCCCAGAGTAGACGGGAGCTTCGTGAAGGGCCTGGTCGTGGCCAGGACCGGCTTCGATCCCCCCGAGGCCATCAGGAAGCTCAGGGAGGAGTTCCTGAGGCAGCCCGATCGATTCAAGACCCTACTGAGGATAATCCCCATCGAGGCCAGGGTTCAGACCGACATGGACTCCATCAGAGATGGGGCCAAGGTGTTATCTTCAAAGATCGGTGAAGGGGACTCGTTCA
>DATLAV010000214.1:0-4867 GCA_035527235.1 Patescibacteria group bacterium
GGAGGTCGCTTTCAGCGGCAAGGACATCTATTCTGTTGACACAGTCAACGAGATACACTCAAAGCGCCCGAAGAGTTAAACTCCCGACCAACAAGAACGCATCCCAACTACGGGGCTTTTGAAAAATTATCTTTTCAATAACGCTTATCAGGTAACATTCACGACTGGGTCAATGATGAAGGCGTCAGACTCACGGATCGCGTTCGGTGCAATAATCCTTGTACTGATAACCAGTTCGGCCACCTACCTCATTTTCGTCGATCGAAGCCCGTGCCCGGAGGTCGAGACGGGGGAGCTCAACGTGAGCACCGCCCTGAAGGTGGGGTACGTCGAGATATGGGACAACTTCACGAGCAAGTCGAGACTCTTCGAGGAGATCATCGAGCCCGAGATCAACGCCTACGCCGAGAAGATGGGCCAGAACGTCACCTTCGACTTCATCGTCGTGCAGGCGTCCGACTGGGGGAGCGGCGCACTGGACGCGGTCATCAGCCTGAAGTCGAGGGGTGCGGAGATCGTCATCGGCTCCAACTGCGTCGCCTGCGTCGCAAACAACTACATCAGGGAAAATGGCATGGTCCTCGTCAGCTCCAGTTCCACCCAGCCCCTCTTCAGCATACCCGACGACAGCATGTTCAGGGTCTGCTCACCCGACCAGGCCCAGGCGCCCGTGCTGGCTGAGATGCTGGAGTCCTGGGGCATCTCACACGTGATAGTCCTCCAGAGAAGGGACAGTTGGGCGGAGGGCATCTACGAGAGGCTCGAAGAGGAGTTCGGAAGCAGAGACATCACGGAGGCTCGCAAAATCGTGTACGGGGCCGAGACGACCGATTTTTCAGAGCACCTGAAGAAGGCGAACGACGCCATCGAGGCAGCTGTATCGGAAGGAGTGCCCCCTGACAGGATCGGCATCATTGCGCTGAGCTTCAGCGAGGCCGCCTCCATCATCTCCCAGACGATCAACTACACGGAGACCAGGAAGGTCGCCTAGTTCGGGGGAGAGGGAACCGTCAGAAACCAACAGATCATCGAGAGGACCCCGGAGGTGACGCAAGTGGGCCTGTTCAGCCCGTATCCGGCGACGGTGAGCTCCTCAAAATGGGTGAGCCTCGCCTCCAGATTCCTAGAGTTGACAGGCGAGTACGCTGACTACTACAACGGGGTCGACTACGACGCCGCCTGGGTGATAGCCCTGACGGCCCTCCAGATACAATCCAACAGCACCGACGACATCGTCATGGCGCTGCCGGAGGTGGCCGACAACTACTACGGGGTGACCGGATGGGTTCACCTGGACGAGAACGGCGACAGGGCTCCCGCCTTCTATGAGATCTGGGGATACTGGGAGGTCGAGGGGGAGGCGCCCTTCAGGAGATACGGCTCATACGACGGCTCCATGGGGCAGGTATACTGGCGGGACGACCTCCTTGAGGAGATCGGCCTCTCCAGACCGGGAGAGATCAAGGCCCCCTGAGGAACGACGAGAGCTTCTCGGGCTCCAGCACGCCCACATGGGCCCAGATGACCCTGCCACCCTCGTCGATGACGAAGTCGGCGGGGGACTGGGTCTCGCTCCCCTCGTAGGGGCCGTGCACCTTCCCAGACCCCCTCGCCTCCCTCGACCTCCTGATGAGGCCCGGCACGGAGGAGAGACCGAACCTCCCCACGCCGTACTCGGAGTAGATGGAGTATCCCCCATCCAGTTTCGCCGCCGGCACCACTGGGAAGCCCACGTCCAGCCCCTCGATGTACGCCCTCGCGGACTCGGGACTCGACTGAGTGACGTAGACGACCTCCGCGGCCAACCCTCCCCGATGCATCTCGAGGAGGCTGTCGAAGTCATACTGGCAGACGGGGCACCCAAAGTACCTCCCGAAGACGAGGAGGACCCTGCTGCCCCTATGCTCCTTCAGGGATACACGGCCCATGTTGACCGAGTCGGCCTCGAAGAGGGGTGCCTCGTCGCCCACCTTCACCCTCATGGGAGCACCACCTCACCGATGCCCTGGCGGCTCACTATCTGGGTGCCGTACCTCCTTGAGAGCCTCGCCATCTCCCCGATTATCCCCTCAGCCCTCTCACCGGTCGCCAGATGGGGTATCCCGGCCCTCGTCCTCTGCTCTCCGAGGGGTAAAAAGGGATCGTAGTCTAGGTGGACGGGTATCAGTCTGAGCTCGGAGACGCCATCCCTTCCCATCTCCACCTCCGCTACGACGCTCTCCCAGTAGGCGGGGTCCCTGAAGAACCTTCTAGGCGGCTCCTCCCGCTTCATGTAGAGGTCCGCCGTCGAGTGCTCGTCGGTGAGCCCCCACTGTTCGAAGATGTCGCTGGGCTGCCTCCTGCAAAGGGTGCTCTGGAACACCCAGTTGCCGAGGCTGTAGATGATGGGCTTACCCTCGTAGATCTCGATGCCCCTCAGCACGTGGGGGCCGTGGCCAACGTAGAGGTCGGCGCCGGCGTCGATCACCTTGTGGGCGAACTCCTCCACCACCTCCGTGGGCACCTGGTTCCTCTTGAATCCTTCAGGAGCCCGGAGGGGAGAGTAGTGGTCGTGGAGCGTGAAAATCACCCAGTCGCTTAGCCTCCTAGCGTCCTCGACTGCCTTCAGGTTCCCCGCCAAGTCGAGGGAGTTCGGGACCAGCTCCCTGAAGGTCTCCTCGTCGGGGACGCACCTCTGGCCCATGAAGTTGAACCCCTCGCCGTGGGCGTCGGGCAGCATCCCAAGGCTGTCTGCCAAACCCGTCAGGCGCGCCCAGTCCTCGGGCCCCAGGTGATAGACGGGCGTCAGCCTCATAGGGTTGACCCCTGGCCTCCCCACCATGTCCCTCCGGGAGTGGCCAGCCGAGGCGAGCCTCCAAGTCGTCGCGGAGATCAACGAGACGGTGCCCTTCGAAGTCTCCAGGTAGGCGGGCTCCCGGGCCTCCCCCAGGTCCATCCCAGCCCCGGCGTGTACGACGCCCGCGTCGTCGAGATAGCTGAGTGTGGCCTCAAGCCCGCCGGCGCTGTAGTCCATAGCGTGGTTGTTCGCAAGGCTGACCATGTCGAACCCCATCCGCCTCAGGTCAAGGGCGACAGCGGGGTCCGCCTGGCCGTAGGCGTCCCGTTTATCACCACCGAAGGGATAGCCCTCGAAGTCGTGGATGGCGATCTCCAGGTTGAGGAAGCTCGCGTCCGCCGTCTGAGCGCGGTCGAAAAGGGGCGCCACGTCCTCGTTCTCGCCGTAGACGCTGAGGCATCGAGGCTGGAAGGCGTCGCCCGCTAGGAAGAAGAATATCTTATCAGCTACCAATCTGCATCAGTTGGGCGGAGGCGCATCTCGTCTTAAGCCTTGTCCTCCTCTCCTATGGTTACTGTCTGAGTCAGTTATAGGCGTACCTTGAACTTGCACTCAGAGGCCCCGGAGATGCTCGACTCGAGGATCTCCACGGAGACAGGCCTCCCCACTACCGCCTCCCAATAACTCTCCACGAAGCCCTTGCCGCAGCCACAGTAGGTTGACGAGATCACCTCGCTGGCGGGCAGGCCGCTCACGAGGCTGCAGTAACATCTGAGCCCCGGCCTGAAGGTTGAGGGCGTGTAGTACTGGTAGATTACGGCCCCTTTCCTCTCCAACCTCGTGCCCTTCATGGGCTTCCGTATCTCTGATTTAATGAACTCGTCGAGGCTGCCATGCTTCGCCCTCCTCTTGACGGCCATCTCGATGGGCCTCCTGTTCATCTCAGCGCAGTTGCGGCCGCAGGAGGTCATGATCCGCACACGGGTGCCCTCCTCGACGAGGGCGTCGAGCCTCTCCATGGCCCCCTTCACCCAGAGGGCAACCTCCTCGCCCTTCATGGAGGCGACCCCATCGCTGCCCTCCATCACCTCGACGCTGAATTCCTTCCCCGCGTGCTCCTCGATCCTGCCGCCGAGCTCCTCGACGGGGCCGACGTCCCGCTTCGTCACGAGAACTCCCTATGGAATATCGTGCACCTCTGTCTAAACATTTACCGTTCACTCCTAGCGTCGTGGGGCTCCCGGAATCCCTTCATTCATTTATGTTTAAAGTGAGGTTGACACTGTCTACAGGACAAGGTGACTTGAATGCCGAAGGTGGAGGTTAACGGGGTCGGCATCTACTATCAGGAGAGCGGCCTCGATGACAGGACGCCCTTCTTCCTGACGGGCCACGGCAGGAAGGGCTGGATGTTTCAGGACTACTACTTCTCGGAGCACTACAGGGTGGTGACTCACGACAGGAGGGGCACCGGCTTCTCCGACGACCCCCCGGGAGACTGGACGGTGAAGGATTACGTCGAGGACCTGAGGGGGCTCATGGACCACATGGGGGTGGAGAAGGCCATCGTCGGCGGCTCCTCCCTGGGGGGCGCCATCTCCTGCCTCTTCGGCCTCGACTACCCCGACAGGGTCCACGCCCTGATACTCAACGGGCAGGTCTATTACTGGGATAGGTTCACCAACGAGTGGGTCGACGACATGATCGCGGGGACCGCCAGCCTCAGGTACCAGCCCAAGACCTTCGAGTGGGAGGAGCACGGACCCCCCACGACGGACCCCGAGTTCGGGGAGTCGAAGCTGGGCGCAGCTTACTCGGAGATCCAGAGGGAGGCGGGGAGCTGGAGGACGTCCGAGCAGAGGAGGCTCAACTCCATGAGGATGCTCAGGTCGCTTCAGTACTGGGATCTGAGGCCCCGGGCTGAGGAGTTGAGGAGGCTGGGGGAGAGGGTGCCCGTCCTCGTCATGATAGGGGGCCTCGAGTCCCAGAGTGCCATCACAGGGGCCTATGAGTGGCACAGGGCGATACCTAACAGTGAGTACATCATCAACCAGGGCTGCCACCACGCCGCGCCGAGGGAGAACCCGTCTC
>DATLAV010000215.1:0-13963 GCA_035527235.1 Patescibacteria group bacterium
AGCTTGCGGTCACGAAGCTGGACATTCTTTACCCTGAATGCAGGGGTGTCGGCAGCTACGATGAGCTTGGTGCCGAGGCTCAGGCCTTCATAGAGAAGGTTGAGGAGGAGGTCGGTCTCCCGGTCACACTGGTCGGCACCGGCCCCGGGGTCAAGGAGATAGTCGACAGGAGATAGGGGTCAGCGCCACCACCAGGCCCTCTTCTTAACCCCCGACCCGAACTCCTCGCCCAGTTTCTCTATCAGCTCCCGTTGCTTTCGGTTCAGCCTTTTTGGCACGACCACGTTGATGTGAACGAGCTGATCGCCCTTTCCTAAGCGGGTGGGCATCCCGTCTCCCCTCATCCTCAGAATCTCGCCGCTCTGGGTTCCCGATGGGACCTTGAGGGGCTTGTCGCCGTTGAGGGTCGGGACTGTGATTGATGTCCCCAGGGCCGCCTGGGCGAAGTTGATCTCGGCCTCGTAGATGATATCCCTGCCACGCCTGATGAGGTACGGGTGGGGCTTCACCCTCACGGAGACGTAGAGGTCCCCGGCGGGCCCGCCGTAGGGTCCGTCCTCCCCCTGCCCCCTCAGGATGAGCTGGGTGCCATCCTCCATGCCCTGGGGCACCCTCACGTTCAGGCGGGTCCTCCCCTCCTCGAGGCCATTGCCGCCGCAGGTCCTGCAGACGACCTCCGGTATCTTTCCCCGCCCCTCGCATTGGTTGCACGTCGTGACCCTGATCATCTGGCCGAAGAGGGACTGGGTCCTCCTCTGAATTCGGCCAGAGCCGTTGCAGGTGGGGCACGTCTTGAGGTTGCTCCCCGGCTCTGCCCCCGAGCCGTCGCAGCTACTGCACTTCTTGAGCCTGTTCAGGGTGATCTCAACCTCAGTCCCAGTGGCCGCCTGCTCCAGGGTCACCTCTATGCGGGTCTCCAGGTCGTGCCCCCTCTGGGGGCCATTCCTCTGCTGCTGGAATCCGCCGAAACCACTCCCGAAGATGCCCCCGAAGATGCGGCTTAAGATGTCGTCTCCAAACCCGAACTCGGTGAAGATGTCTCGGAAGTTGGCGCCCCTGAAGATGTCCTCTGTAGAGTATCTGCCGCTGATGCCTGCGTGGCCGAACATGTCGTATTGCTGCTTCTTCTCGGCGTCGCTGAGGACCGCGTAGGCCTCGCTGATCTCCTTGAACTTCTCCTCGGCCTCCGGCTCCTTGTTCCTGTCCGGGTGGTATTGGAATGCAAGCTTCCGGAAAGCGCGCTTTATGTCATCTTGGGTGGCGCTCTTCTCGATGCCCAGAACCTCGTAATAATCCCGCTTTCCAGCCAAGAAATGCACCCTGTAGGTATTCCAGCTTCAAAGTGTCACCCTAGCTGAAAAATGTTTACAATAGATGGAGCTGGTGGAATCTGGTGTGTAAACTCGCCTACGTCTCCTGCTCTAGGTCTCATAGTAGTACTCGAGGCGCATCATCAGCATGGAGAGGGTCTCCACCAGCATGTCCAGCCTATTCAGGATGTTGTTGAGGTTCTCCTCATGCTCCCTCAACACCCTGATAATTAGATCGATGGCATCGAGTTTGCTCTGCCCCGCGTTCGACGCACCTCATAATTTATGGATTAAAATATTCCGTGATTTCGTTGGCTGTAATCAAATTAAGTCTGCTGTAACTTCTCAGGAGGAAAACGAAAAATATCAGTGGAAAAGGGGAAAGGGGTCATCTGAGGCTGTCAGGGTGCCATTTCCTCTGGATCTCCAGGGTCTTCTTCATCCCCGACGCCTCCAAGCGTTTGACAATATCCTCCAACGGTGTGCGCTCCCCGAGGCTCTCCTCCTGGTTTGCCAGCCTAAGGAGTAGCCGCGACATCACCATGGCGCCCTCCTGGAGGTTCCGGGTATCGACCTTGTCCATCATGTCGGCCGTCGTATGCCCCCAGCCCCTTCCAACTACGAGGGCCTGTGGCGAGGGCTCGGCTCCCATGGCCATCGCGGGCACTCCCTGCATGAAGAATGGCCAGTGGTCAGACGCCGCCGACGTCCCGGTCGAGACCCTCATAAGGTACTCTATCTTCTCGCCGAACTCCTCCAGCTTACCGCTGAGCTCTCGCGGCTGGTAGACCGTGAAGGCGGCGTGCTTCGTGCCGTCCATGTTCGCCAAGCCCCCGAGCTCCAAGTTTATCATGAGCGCGACGTTCTTCATCTCGTCAGCGTGACTCTCGACGTAACATGTTGAACCCGTAACGCCGATCTCCTCGCATCCGAAGCAGACGAACCTGATGCTCCTGTCGAACTGCCCCTCATATACCTTAAGGGCCCGCGCCAGCTCCATTGTGACGACGGTGCCGGACAGGTTGTCCATAGCGCCGTGGGCGATGTCGTGACCGTCATAGTGGCCCCCAACAACGATCCACTCGTCGGCCTTGGAGCCCCCTGGAAGCTCCGCTACGATGTTCGCGGAGACTGTGTTGGGAACAGGCACGCTCTTGTCCTCGATCCTCACCTTGAGTGTCTTCCCCTTCGCCAGCCTGAGCATGAGGGAGCCCGTCTCGAGGCTGACGCCGACCCCCGGTATCTCCGCCTGCATCCTGTAGGAGGGCCTCAGGCTCCCCGTGGCTGGGAGCTGCCCTGCGTTGTGGTTCATGAAGATGAAGCCCTTGGCGCCGTACTCGACGGCGTAGCCGTACTTGGTCCTCCTGTGGACCCTCCTGCTTGAGGGGCTCGTGGCGCTGGAGCACATGACGATCTTCCCCTCGACGTCGGCGGGGTCGACCGCCTCGAACTCCTCTGGGCTTCCGGTGCCCATGTAGGCGACCTCTCCCTCCACGACTCCCCCGGGGGAGAGGGCTAACGCGATGGCGGTCAGCTCCCTGCGCCTGGGTTCGAGCATCTCCAGGGTGACGTCGCCCCTCCTCCACCCGTAGTAGGTGAATGGCTCGGCGCGGGCGTCCTCGTACCCGTACTCCTGGAGCTTCTCCACCATGTACTCCTGGGCTTTCTTCTCACTCTCCGTGCCCGCGAACCTGCTGCCGATCTCGTCTGCCATGTGGAGCATGTTCGCCCGGATCTCACCGCTCTGCCAGATATCCCCAATCAGGGACCTCTCCATCTCAAGAAACCTGTCGTCCAACATGATGAATATCAGGTAGAGTTGCCCGTCTACCCAATATCGTTTTTCATTGAAGAAAAGGGCTGTAGAAGAAGGGGGGCTACTCCTTCTTCTTCTCTTCGTCGACGACCTTGTACTCGGCGTCAACGGTCTTCTTGGTCGGCTCGTCCCCCGGTGGGGGAGGTGCTTGCCCCGCGGGTCCTGCACCCGCCTGTTGCTGGGCCTGCTGCTGGGCGGCCGCCTGCTGGTAGACTGAGGCGCCGGCCTCCTGGACGACCTTCCTGAGGGTCTCGATCTTGGCGTTGATGTCCGCGGTGGTGCCCGACTTCATCGCCTCCTTGAGGTCGTCGACGTTCCTCTGGATCTGGGACTTCTGGTCCTCTGTGAGCTTGTCGCCTACGTCGCTCAGCATCTTCTCGGTGGTGTAGATGAGGGAGTCGGCCATGTTCCGGGCCTCCGCCTCCTCCTTCAGCTGCTTGTCGGCCTCGGCGTACTGCTCCGCCTCGTTGATCATCTTATCCTTCTCGTTCTGGCTCAGCTTCGTTGACGCCGTGATGGTGATGCTCATCTCCTTCCCTGTGCCCAGGTCCTTGGCGGTGACGTCGAGGACGCCGTCGGCGTTTATGTCGAAAGTCACCTCGATCTGGGGGACGCCCCTGGGGGAAGGCGGGATGCCCGTGAGGTCGAACCGGCCCAAGGCGATGTTGTCCTTCGCCATCGTCCTCTCCCCCTGGAGCACGTGGATGGTGACCGCCGTCTGGAAGTCGGCCGCCGTGCTGAAGGTCTGGGTCTGCTTCGTTGGGATAGTGGTGTTCCTCTCGATCACCTTCGTCATAACGCTGCCCAGGGTCTCGACCCCGAGAGAGAGGGGCGTCACGTCGAGCAGGACGATGTCCGAGATCTCCCCGGCGAGGACCGCCCCCTGGATAGCCGCGCCCATGGCGACGCACTCCATGGGGTCGAGCCCCCTCTCTGGCTTCTTGCCGACGACCTCCTCGATGAACTGCTGCACTAGGGGCATCTTCGTCTGGCCGCCGAACACGATCACCTTGTCGATCTGCTGGGAGGTCAGCTTGGCGTCCCTGATGGTCTGGATGATGGGCTGCCTGATCCTCTCGACGATGGGTCTGGTGAGCTGCTCCAGCTTCGTCCTCGTCAGGGTGATGTGGAGGTTCAGGGGCTGCCCGTCCTTTATCTCGATGTAGGGGAGGTCGATGTCGGTGGTGAAGAGCGTCGAGAGCTCGATCTTCGCCCTCTCCGCGGCCTCCTTGATACGGGCCATCGCCCTGATGTCTTGGGAGAGGTCGACGCCGTGCTCCCTCCTGAACTCGGCGACTACGTGGTCCATCACCGCCTTGTCTAGGTCGGTGCCCCCCGTCTGGGTGTCGCCGCTTGTGGAGAGCACCTCGAAGACGCCGCCGCCGAAGTCCATAACGGTAGTGTCGTTGGTGCCCCCGCCGAAGCTGAACACGAGGATCTTGAGTTCCTGGTCGGACTTGTCGATGCCGTAGGCGAGGGCGGCCGCCGTCGGCTCGTTGACGATCCTGGTCACCTTGAGCCCGGCGATCTCGCCTGCGTCGATGGTGGCTTGGCGCTGGTTGTCGTTGAAGTGCGCAGGGACGGTAATGACCGCCTTACTCATCTTCTCACCCAGGTAGGTCTCGGCGTCCCTCAGGATCTTCTGTAGTATGAAGGCAGAGATCTGTTGGGGGGTGTACTCCTTGCCGTGGAGCGTGATCTTCCTGTCCGTGCCCATGAGGCGCTTCGCCTCCCGCACGGTGCCCTCGGCGTTGGTTACCGCCTGCCGTCGGGCTGGTTCTCCGACGAGGAGTTGCCCCTCCTTTGTGAATGCGACGATCGATGGGAACATCTTCCCCGCCACCGTCGGCCCCTCGGCGCTGGGTATGATCGAGGGCTTCCCGCCCATCACCACCGCCGCCGCCGAGTTGGTCGTTCCGAGGTCTATACCGAGTATCTTCTCATACTTCTCTTCACTCATCTTCAGTCTCACCTTTATCTTCATCCGAGCCCGGGTTCCGCGTCACCTTCACCATGCTCGCCCTGAGCACCCTCTCACCATACATGTAGCCCCGCCGCATCTCTTCGGCCACCGTGCCGTTCTCCAGCTCCGGGGCCTCGACCTCAAGGACCGCCTCGTGATATCGGGGGTCGAAGGGCTCCCCGAGGGCCTTTATGGGGCGGACGCCCTCGGCCTCCATCAGCTTGCTGAGCTTCCCCTTCACCATCTTGACGCCCTCGATGATGTCGCCGGAGCCGCCCGACGCCTCGATAGCGAGCTCCAGCTCGTCGATGACGGGGAGTAGCTGCATCAGCAGCCTCCCGTTGGCGCGGGAGATGGTGTCCTCGATGCGCCTCTGGGTCTGCTTCTGCAGGTTCTCCATGTCCGCCTTGGCGTACTTGAGTTGGCTCATGTACCTTCCCGAGTTCCGCCTCTCATCCTCGAGGAGGGCCTCTAGCTCGGTGACCCTCTTCTCAAGCTTCTTCACGGATGGCTTCGGGGACATTCTGAACCTCTTGTCTCGGTTACGCTGTCAAAACAATGAGACTGAGACTTATGTTCTTTGCGGATTTTTCTGATGAAAAACGGGTCAAACGTCAGGTTGATATGGTAAGGTTCCATAGATGACCGGGAAGATTCAATGAAGGTACTAGTTGCGTCTAAGGGTCTGGCCAGGCGGCTGTCTGAGAGGAGGGATCTGCTCCCGCAGGATGTGGAGTTCGTCTACCCTGAGCATGGTACAGACGAGGAGATGGTAGCCTTGGCGGGGGACGCCGAGGTCATAGTGAGCACGAGGCTGTCCGCTGACGTCGCTAGGGCGGCGAAGAGGCTGAAGCTCCTCCAGAAGACTGGAGCTGGCGTCGATGCGATGCCCTTCGAGGCCCTGGGGGAGGGCGTGCTCGTAGCGAACACATCGGGGTCGAACCCGGTGCCCCTTGCGGAGGGAGCGGTCGCCCTTGTCCTCGCACTCGCCAAGAAGATCGTTGCCCGCCACAACGCGTTCCCCCAGGGTCCGTCGGGGGGCCCCGGCGTCGAGCTGAGGGGGAAGAAGGTCGGGGTGCTGGGGCTCGGCAGCATCGGCACCGAGGTGGCGAGGAGGCTGAAGGCGTTCGAGATGGAGGTCCTGGGCATCAAGCGGAACCCCTCCGAGGAGCTGAGGGCGCAGCTGGACCTCTCATATCTCGGCGGGCCTGGGGACCTCCACAAGTTCCTCTCCGAGTCCGACTTCGTAGTCGTCACCGTCCCCCTGACCCCGGAGACCCGGGGGTTGATCGGCGAGGAGGAGCTGAGGGCCATGAAGCCAACCTCCTACCTCGTCAACGTTGCCCGGGCTGGGATAATCCAGGAGGAGCCGCTGTATAGGGCGCTCACGGAGGACTGGATCGCTGGGGCGGCGCTGGATGTCTGGTGGGTGCCCCACTGGTGGGACCCCATCTGGGTGCCCGACGGGAGGGGCGCCTCGAGGTACCCCTTCTGGGAGCTCCCCAACGTGATAGCCACCCCCCACAACATAGGCTCCTCTGACACGAGGTCCGACGCGAGCCTCATGGTGATGATAGAGAACATCAGGCGGGTCGCCGAGGGGAGGCCCCCCGTGAACCAGGTGGATAGAAAGCTTCAGTACTAGCCGAGTCTGGGCTTCAGCGCCTTGAGGGCCCTCTCCACCTGCTCGACGGAGGTGCCGAGGTAGTTCTCGGGGTTGAGCCAGTCGTCGAGCTCTTCAGCGGTGATCATCTTCCTCGCCTCGTCGTCTTCGAGCATGACGTCCCTGAGCCTGCGCTTCTCGTTCCAGCACTTCATGGCGAGGCGGCGGAGGAGCTCGTGGGCCTCCTGCCTGCCGACGCCCTTCTCGACGAGCTCTATCATCACCTTCTCGGTGTTGATGAGGCCGAGGGTGAGGTCGATGTTTCGCTTGATGTTCTTGTGGTCGAACTCCAGCCCATCCAGAATGGAGGTGAGCTGGCGGAGGATGTAGTCTGTGAGGATGAAGCCCTCGGGGATGTTGATACGCTCCAGGGAGGAATTGGAGATGTCCCGTTCGTGCTCGAGGGCGATGGTCTCAAGCGCGGAGACTGTGCTGGCGCGTATTACCCTGGCTAAACCGCAGATCCGCTCCGTCCTGTTTGGGTTCCTCTTATGGGGCATCGTCGACGACGGGCTCCTCACGGGCTCGGAGACCTCAGCGATCTCGGTCCTCTGTAGGTTCCTGATCTCCCTGCCGATCTTGTCAAGGGTCCCGGCGATGAGGGCGAGGGTGCACTGCATCTCCGCGTGGCGGTCCCTCTGGATGATCTGGCTTGAGATGAGGGCGGGCTCCAGGTCGAGGCGCTCCATTGTGAGTCTCTGGACCTCGAAGCCCTTCTCACCGAAGCTGGCCATAGTGCCCACGGCGCCGCTCATCTTGCCGACGAGGATCCTGCCCCTCGTCTCCCCCAGCCTGTCCATGTGGCGAGTCACCTCGGAGGCCCAGAGGGCGAACTTGAGGCCGTAGGTCATGGGGAGGGCGTGTTGCCCGTGGGTCCTGCCGATGCAGATGGTCGCCTTGTGCTCCTCCGCCAACTTCAGCAGAACCCTGAGGAGTGCGGTGAGGTCGCCCTCGATGATGGCGAGGGCCCTCCTGAGCTGGAGGGCGAGGGCGGTGTCCTCTGTGTCGTAGCTGGTGGCGCCCAGGTGGACGTACTTGCCGGCGTCGCCTTCGCAGGCCTCGTCGAGGGCGTAGACCATGGCGAGGAGGTCGTGGCGGGTCTCGGCCTCGATCTCCTTCACCCTCTCCACCTTCACGTAGTCGACGGTGGCCTTCCTGGCGATCTCCTCCGCGGCCTCCTGGGGTATCGTGCCGAGCTGGGCATGGGCCCAGGCGAGGGCGGCCTCGACGGTGAGCCATCCTTGGAGCTTCGCTTCCTCGGTGAAGATGGCGTACATCTCGGGGTAGGAGTACCTGAACTCTATGGGGTGGACGGGCATAACATCACAGGGGAAGAGATGGACGCAGTAAAAATAAGGCTTCTCCGTCGCAGTTAACCCAAATATTAAACAATGATGATGAACGTTTCTTAGAGAATTCGCTGTCGGACGGATGATGATGAGTGAAGCGCTGAACGTCGTGGTCTGCATCAAGCAGGTCCCGGAGACGACAGAGGTGGAGTTCGACGAGGAGACGGGGCGCCTGAAGAGGGAGGGGGTCGCTGCCGTCATCAACCCCTTCGACGAGTACGCCGTTGAGGAGGGCCTCAAGCTCAAGGAGAGGTTCGGGGGAGTCGTCAAGGTCATTAGCATGGGACCACCCCAGGCGGAGTCGGCCCTCAGGGAGACCATCGCGCTGGGCTGCGACGAGGCCTGGCTCGCCACAGACAGAGCCTTCGCGGGGGCAGACACCTGGGTAACGAGCTACACCTTGGGCCTCTGCATCGAGAAGATCGCCCCCTATGACATAATCGTCTGCGGCCTTAAGACGACGGACGGGGACACGGGTCAGGTGGGCCCCGAGCTCGCTCAGCACCTGGGGTTGCCCCACGTCTGCTACGTGAACGGTATACTGGACGTCTCCGGCGGCAGGATCAGGCTCACCAGGGCGGTGGACGACGGCGTGGAAACCCTGGAGGCGCTCCTCCCCGTTGTCATCACGGTGACAAAGGAGATCAACCAGCCGAGGCTGGCCACCCTCAGGGGCAGGCTGAGGGCGAGGAAGGCGGAGATCAGGCAGATAACCTCCAAGGACATCGACGCCCCGCCCGGCAGCTTGGGGCTCGACGGCTCCCCGACGAGGGTCGTCGAGATATTCACCCCTACTCCTCCCGCAGCAGGGGACGTCTACTCGGGGACTCCGGAGGAGCTGGCGGAGAGGATCCTGGAGAAGCTGGTGGAGTGCAAGGTGGTCTGAGATGAGCGATCTTCCTATCGGCATTGACCTGGATAAGTGTAGCAACTGCGGTGAGTGTGTCACCGCCTGCCCGTTCGGCTCCATCGAGATGGTCAACGAGCACCCTGTGGTCAAGGATGACTGCAGGCTCTGCGGCGCGTGCGTCCAGGCCTGCCCCGAGGGGGCGATCACCATAGAGGAGGTGAAGAGGAAGGCCGAGGTCGCTGACTACAGTGGCGTCATGGTCTTCGCGGAGCAGAGGAGGGGGGTCGTCCACCCGGTCGCTTACGAGCTACTCGGCAAGGGTAGGGAACTCGCGGACGCGCTCGGGGAGCCTCTCTACGCCGTGTTCATAGGGGGTGACGTCAACGACGGGGCGGACGAGCTCGCGGTGAGGGGCGCCGACAGGGTCTTCGCGTATGAGCATCCGGACTTGACTGATGTCCGGGACGACCCGTACTCCGAGATATTGAAGGACCTCGTGGACGAGGTGAAGCCCAGCATCTTCCTCATCGGCGCCACGCTGGTCGGCCGCTCCCTGGGGCCCAAGCTGGCCGCTTGCCTCGGGACAGGGCTCACGGCCGACTGCACGGGCCTCGACATCGACCTGGAGACGAGGCTTCTTCTTCAGACCCGCCCAGCCTACGGCGGGAACATCATGGCGACCATCGTCTGCCCCGAACACCGGCCCCAGATGGCGACTGTGAGGTACAAGGTGATGATGGAGGCCGTGGTCGACGAGTCCAGGAAGGGGGAGATCGTGAAGAGGCCTGTGGACATGGCGGCCCTGCCTGACAGGGTGAAGGTCGTGGACTTCCAGTCCACCCCCGAGGAGGTGAGCATCGTGGACGCCGAGATCGTGGTCTCGGGCGGGAAGGGCCTAGGTGAGCCGAAGGGCTTCGAACTCATCGGGGAGCTGGCGAGGGCTATCGGTGGCGCCGTCGGCGCGAGCAGGCCGACGGTCGACGAGGGCTGGATGGGGTACCGGCACCAGGTGGGCCTCAGCGGGAGGACGGTGCGGCCGAAGCTCTACATGGCGTGTGGCATCTCCGGGGCGGTGCAGCACCTTGCGGGAATGAAGACCTCTGACGTCATCATAGCGATTAACAAGGATCCGGAGGCCCCCATCTTCAAAGTCTCCTCCCTCGGTGCGGTAGGTGACTTATACGAGGTCATACCCATCCTCATCGAGAAGATCAGGAAGCGGAAGGGAGATGCCTGAGTACGGTCAAGTGACGCAGGAGACTCGCGGAAAGCTTGAGGAGATCGTGGGCGCCAAGTACGTCTCCGACGCCCCCGAGGACATCGAGAGGCACAGCGTTGACGAGAGCTTGGAGCCTCCCCACCCGCCGGAGGTGGTGGTGAGCCCAGCGGACACGGACGAGGTCTCCGCCGTCATGAGGCTGGCTTATTCTGAGAGGATCCCCGTCACTCCCCAGGGTTCTAGGACGGGGCTGAGCGGTGGCTCCCATCCCGTCTATGGTGGTATCGCGCTCAACTTGGAGAGGATGAACCGCATCCTGGAGGTCGACGCGGAGAACCTGATGGCCGTTGTGGAGCCCGGCGTCCTCATCATGGACCTCCACGCGGAGACTGAGAAGCAGGGGCTCCTCTACCCGCCGGACCCGGGGCAGGAGTCTGGGAGCCTCGGGGGTAACATATCGACGAACGCCGGGGGCGTCCGGGGGCTCAAGTACGGGGTGACCCGGGACTTCGTTCAGGGGCTGGAGGCAGTGCTGCCGGACGGGGAGATCATAACTCTCGGCGGCAAGGTGGTGAAGAACTCCACAGCCTACAGCCTCATGGACCTCATCATCGGCTCGGAGGGCACTCTCGCCGTAGTCACCAAGGCCACGCTGAAGCTGGTGCCGAAGCCGAGGCACACAGCCCTCGTCTACGTCCCCTTCGACTCGACGAGGGACGCCGCCAGGACGGTCTCCGAGATCGTGAGGAGGAAGGTGATGCCCTTCGCACTGGAGTTCATGCCCCAGCACGCCGTGGAGACAGCCGAGCGCCACCTCGGTAGGAGGCTCCCGGACAACAGCCATCCCGCCTACCTGCTGATCGCCGTGGAGGGGAACAGTGAGGGGGAGGTGGAGTCTCAGCTGGAGACGGTGGGGGAGGTCTGCATCGAGATGGGGGCGGAGGACGCTTACGTCGCCGACACCGCTTCCCGCCAGCAGCAGCTCTGGGAGGGGCGGAAGTGCCTCTTCGACGCCTATAAAGCGTTCTGGGAGATCGACGAGGTGGACGCCTGCGTGCCCCGGAGCCGGATACCCGACTACATCGAGGGCGCCGAGGAGGTTCAGGAGCGATACGGGGTCATCATCTCCAACATAGGCCACGCCGGTGACGGCAACGTCCACAGTATCATCGCGAAGGGCAACCTTGACGACGAGGAGTGGCATCGTGTCCTGCCCCTGGTCATCGGGGAGTTGATAGAACTCGCCCTCGAGCTGGGGGGTACCCTCTCGGGGGAGCACGGTGTGGGCCTCGCCAAGAAGGATTACCTCGTGGGCCAGGTAGGGGAGGTCCAGGTGGAGCTTATGAGGGGGATCAAGAGGGCGTTCGACCCCCGGAATATCCTCAACCCGAGCAAGGTCTTCGACTTCTAAGCCCACGTGAAGATTATTGTCAACAGGCGGTTTCCTTCTCCCTCTTTATAAAGAATCATGTAGAGAGAATGAGTATTCGGAAGACATTGGGTGCCCGTATAAGTATCTTGTAGATGGGGGCAACCCACCGATAAAGCTGGTGGCGTTTAACCTTCTGTAAACTCTGGTTTTTCTTATCAACTCAGATAAGTCACTTGCAGATAGTTAGCTCGGTTTTGCCGATCACCGCCTCACGCCACCGTTAGAAACCGAGCTTCACATTGATGGAGTAGTATTTGGTTCGGGGGGAGGGGCTTTGGTTAAGCTGGAGTAACCTTAAACGCCTCTGAGACCTCGGTCTCGGGCTCCCGCCGGTCCTCAGCGACCTTGATCACCTACTTGCTGTTCACCTTTCTGCCTCCAGTGTTACTTTTTTACAATTATACATAATACCTAGATGAGGTCGACTCTATATTAGAGTTAGGTTCTATAATTCTTTTGGGGGCAAGGTTCTCTATCTCGACGAGTTGCCTCTGGATGAAGGCGTCGATAAAATTCACCTAGGCGGACTCGTTTTGAATCTCTCTAGACCTTTTACTTGGAGAGGTTAACGTCGAGGTCCTTACCGCCTCTTTGAATGTGTAATTTTTAGTCCTGAGAAAAATCATGCGGGTGAGGCGTTCATCTCGCTCCGCCTTCGTTGCTCGTTTACTCATCGGAACCTCTATAAAAAGCGACATAAAGCGATGTATACACTCATTAACAGGTGAGGAAAAATCCTGAGGTGAAAATATGAGAAGGCCTTCGTCAAGGAAAGATTGAGTAAAAAATAGAAAGAAGGCCTATGGGGTTTCTCGTTTTTCGACTTTAACTATATATAAATTTATTACGGATTGATCTATATGATAACGTTTCAATTTTATTTGGTTCATAAAAATGAAGTGTAAATTCTATCCTCATATGAAAAACTGAACCAAGGTCTTCATTATATTCATAGTGGATTTTGTATGTATTGTTTGCAGGAATTTCTATGTATTCTTGATTTATGTAGTAAACATCATTAGTTTTTGTGCTTGTTGTCATGTTGAAGTATGTAGTATTATATATTTTTATCTTTAATAGTTTTACATTTATGTTTAATGTGCCTGTATTGATTATGTTCAAATCAACCCCACAATACCACTCATGATTATCATAATACCAATCAGATGTGACGTTATAATTATAATTTGTATAGTTAGTATAGTATTCTTCAAGTTGGCTCTCTATTTCCATTACTTGACTCTGTATGGATTTGTTGATTTGGTTTTCTACATGATTAGGTTTGGAGAAAAACACTCTATAGGAACTACATAATATAATTCCCATAACCACTCCTAAAGAAATTAAGAGAATGTATCGCGTTTTTGACAATCCCATCTTTTGTTTTATTAGTTAAGGTCGAATATAAAGTTTTATCTATGTTAAATGCTATTAATTATAACGGAAAGAAGGTGATGACTAATGAAAAAACAGAATAAAAAAACAACCGCTATTCTTCTGCTTATAAATATAATAGCATTGTTATCGACGCTGACCCTTGTATGTGGATATCAAGTAACTGGTTACAAATGGCTCGATCCTGATCTATTCCCGTATTATTATAAGGATTGGACCGATTATTCGGAGGTAGATGATTCGACTGAAGACTACAATGACTGGGAAAGTTTATATTTCATTTTCGAAGAAACAGCTAGCACAAGTTGCGATCTACAAATCCATAAAGTTGACATTGAGTCTGATTGGGACGGATACTGTCATTGGTATTACTCGGGTACAACTATTACTTCCGTTGACCTCGCGATAAACGACCATTATGTAGATGGTTATTCCTCAGATGAACGCAAGTCAGTGATAGCACACGAATTAGGACATTCTTTCGGACTAGATCACGACAATGAAAATGAAGCCCGAATAATGATCGAAAATACACGGTGGAGGTGGGATTATTATGAAACTTGTACTCCTCAACAAGACGACATCAATGGTATAGAGGACATCTACGGTTAGGTGATTAAAATGAAAACAAAATATCAATACTTAATAACATGTTTAATATTGCTGGCATGTAGTTGTATTGTTGTTACTAATTTGACTGCCGAAAAAACCTTGACTACAGCAAGTTGGGCTAATTACTACGCAAACGTAAATGAGATGAAAAATGCCGCCGATATTGTAATACAAGGTACGGTTTCAAGCTCTGTTTCCTCGAAATATTATTACCCTGATGGAAGTAATCGATATATGATTGTTACAAATCATATACTAAACGTCGAAAAATTATTATCAGGAGAATTAGCAGAAAATAAAATTATAATATTTCAAACAGGTGGTAAAATCGGTACAGAAACATCACAAATAGTA
>DATLAV010000216.1:0-3553 GCA_035527235.1 Patescibacteria group bacterium
GTCTACAAGCCGGGCTGGATCCCCATCGAGGCCTGGATGGTCGTAGAGCTCGAAGAATAACCCTCCCTTTCTTCCATTTTTTTGTCCTGCACGTGTTAAAAACACCCTGAGACAATAGGAAATAGGAGGGGAGTTCCATACCGGGAAAGCTTGAGGGCAGGGTCGCCCTGATCACGGGGGGAGCGAGCGGCATCGGCGAGGCCACGGCGAGGCTGTTCGTCGAGGAGGGTGCCAAGGTGTTGGTCACCGACGTGCAGGACGAGAGGGGTCAGGCCCTCACGGATGCGCTTGGTCCCAACGCCGTTTACCTCCACGTTGACGTGAGCCTCGAGGACGACGTCGAGCGGGCTGTCAGGCATGCGACGGAGACCTTTGGTGGCTTGGACGTCATGTTCAACAACGCAGGCATCGCTGGAGCGGTGGGACCCATAGAGGAGGTCTCAGTGGAGGCCTTCGATGAGACCATCGGCGTCCTGCTCAGGGGGGTCTTCCTCGGGATAAAGCACGCAGCCACCGTCATGAAGGCCCGAGGACCGGGGAGCATCATCAACACCGCCAGCGTCGCCGGAATCAGGACGGGGTACGGGAACCACATCTACAGCGCGGCTAAGGCGGGGGTCATCCAGCTCACCCGGTCGGTGGCCATGGAGCTGGGGGAGAGCGGTGTCCGCGTCAACTGCATCTGCCCGGGGTTCATAGCGACGCCCATGATCGGCAGGGCCAGGGGGCTCTCCGTCGAGGAGGCGGATGAGAAGCTGGACATCGTAAAGGAATCCTTCAAGGGAGCCCAGCCCATCCGGCGCACAGGGCTACCCGAGGACATAGCGAAGGCTGCCCTCTGGCTGGCCAGTGACGACTCCGGCTTCGTCAACGGCCAGGCTCTGGTCGTGGATGGGGGCGTGACGGGGGGTCGGATGTGGTCTGACTACCAGGACGCTATCGATGGGCTGAAGAGAGTGTTGGGGCAAGCGGGATAGGTTCGGACAATAGCTCAGCCTCGATCTTGATGGATGAGCGGTTCCAGATTTCTCCTCAGGTCTTCGAGTTCCAGACCTGCGTCTTCCTTCAGACGCTCCAGCTGTTCGATCCTCTGATTTATCCTCCGCTCGACGAGGTCACCGAGTTCCATGACATTCACCCCTATCGCGTCGTCGAATAGTTCACCGATGGCACCGAGAGCGCTCTTCCCATCCCCTGATATTCCCTCCTTGATAGTCCTTAGACATACATCGCATCCGAGGACGTGTCGTAGGAGACCCAGCTCAACCTCCATGTCCAAGAGGAACGAGAGGTACTCCCCCTCGAGCCCCAGCAGCCTCATGGCCTCACAGTCGCCGCCCCATACAGGCACCGGCCTCCTTCCCATGTCTGGCTTCAAGCTACGTCGTGAATGAGAGGGACTGGCTGTCCTGAAAAGGTTCGCGAAAGCGAAAAAAGGTAAAAAAGGGGTTTGTCACCAAGCGGACTTTCGATTGAGGTAGTCCACGGTGTCGGGGTGGTGCTCGTCCCAGCCGCTGACGTACTCCTTCACCCTCTCGTTGAGGGCTACAGTCTCGTCGTAACCCATCTTCTTGATGAAGGCCTCGATGTCCTCCGGGGTCTTCCTCCTGGGCGCCCAGTCGTCCGCGTTGGCGACCCTGAACAGGAACCTGGCGTAGTTCGCCGACGCGAGCCTCAGGTACGTCCTGTCGACCTTGTCAAGGGTGTCGTATTTGGTGTGGCCGTACCCGCGTCCAGTGCTGGTGGCCCTTCGCTCCGGGTCTCCTCCGCCTCCGGATGGCACTCCCTTCAGGAAGAAGGGCCAGTGGTCGCTGTAGGGTCCCGCCCTCTGCCCCATGGGCATCTCGGCGTTTATCTCCTCACTCCACTTCTCCAGATATGGCTCCAGTTCTGGGTAGTCGTGGAATGTGACCCCCTTCCTGCCGGCTCCCCCGGCGGAGTCCAGGTTGAGCATGAACCTGCAATCGTCGAGTTCATCCTCATGCATCGCAGTGTAGGCGTATGAGCCGAAGAGCCCTATCTCCTCCGCTCCGAAGCACATGAACCTGATGCGCCTCTTGAGCTTGTCCTTCACCATGTTGACGACCCGGGCCATCTCCATGACGACCACAGCACCCGAGGCGGGGTCCACCGCCCCCTGGCTGATGTCGTGGCCATCGTAGTGGCTCCCGGTGACGACGTGCTCCTTGTCACCAGATGTCCCGTCGACGTCGCCGATGATGTTGTGTGTGGTGACCTCCATGTTCTTGTCGGTCGTGGTTATCTTGATGGTGACCTCCCCCTCCCTCTTGAGGAGCCTCTGGATGAAGGTCCCGTCCTCGTAGGCCAGGCCGACGGAGGGGATGATGGGGCTGACCCCGCCGGTTGGAGGACCGTAGGCCGGGTAGTGGTTCATGAAGATCCAGCCCTTGGCCCCCGCTAGGACGCTCCTGTTGAACTTCTCGGACCTGTGGAGGCTCCGAGTCATCCCCAGGGGCCTCGCGCTGGAGCACATGACGACGTTGCCGTCGACCTCGTCCTTCCTCTTCTCGTAGATGTCGAGGGGCCCCGGCCCCAGATCCACGAGCTTCGCCTCGATCTCTCCGCCGATGCTGAAGGGCAGTGAGATGACGTCGAACTCCATCTGGATGGGTGATGTAACCTCAAGCTTCGCCGGCCCCCGCTCCCAGCCGGGGATCTTGAACGGCTCGTAGTAGGCGTCCTCGAGGCCGTACTCCTTGAGCTTGTCAACCATGAACTTCACGGAGCCGATGTCCTCCGGGGTCCCGGGCCACCTGGCTCCGTATTTGTCACAGAGGACCTCAAGGTTCTCCATGGGCTCGTTGCTGCTGTAGATCTCTCCCAGAATCTTCTTGTCAACCTCTGAGTATGGATTCAATCTGATCGGAAAATACTCCCCAGATTAGGATATAAGCGTAATCAGAAAAAAGAGGGTTTAGGACTGGCGGTCGAGCCACTCCTTCGTGTCGGGATGGAGATCGTCCCAGCCGGCGACGTAGTCCCTCAGCATCTTGGCGGTGTCCTCCCCGCCTCCCGGGCGCATACCCATGATGAGCTCATCGATCTCCTCCGGGGTCTTCCTCTTCACGGGCCAGACCGCAGAGTTGGCCATCCTCAGCAGGAGCCTTGAGTAGTTGGCGGATGCCAGCCTCAGGTACTGGAGCTCGATCTTGTCGATGGTGTCGTACTTCGTGTGGCCGAAGCCACGCCCCGTGGACGTCCTCCCTGGGTCGCCGCCGTTCCCCGTGACCACCCCCTTCTGGAAGAAGGGCCAGTGGTCGCTGGCACCGCTCACCCGTGAGAAGTAGGGTATCTCAGCCTTCATCTCATTAGCCCACTGCTCCACCAGTGGGTAGAGCTCAGTGTAGCCGGTGAAGATGACGCCCTTCTTGCCTGCGCCGCCCGCCGAGTCGAGGTTGCGCATGAACCTGCAGTCCCCCAGCTCGTCCTCGTGCTCCTTGACGTAGTAACGCGAGCCGTGGAGGCCCGTCTCCTCGGCACCGAACAGGAGGAACCTGACACGCCGCTTCAGGTCACCCTTGACCATGCTGAA
>DATLAV010000217.1:0-13672 GCA_035527235.1 Patescibacteria group bacterium
TCCTAGCATGCCCATCTCCTCCGCGACATTGGGGCAGCTGCAGTTGAGCTCCAGGGCGTCGGCGCCCGCCTCAGACAGGATCGCCGCCACCTCCCTGAACTCCTCGATGGATGTCCCGAAGAAGCTGGCGACCACGGGGACCTCGTCGCCCTTGAGCTCCCTGATGACCTCGGCGAAGTACTCGGCCCCGGGATTGGGCAGCCCCATCGCGTTGAGGGCGCCGCCCTCGACAGTCACGAGGGTGGGGTTGTGATGGCCCTGGCGGGGATTCAATCCGAGGCTCTTCGTCACGACCGCCCCGGCTCCCCCCTCATATACCCTCCTCAACAGGGGCGCCGACATGCCGAGAACACCCGCCGCGTTGAGGGTCGGGTTCCTGAGACAGAGTCCCGCTATGTCCACTGCTAAACTTAATTGGGACATCCTGTCATCACTACTCACGCATACCGTTGATAAATATATAGGATGATGCCATGATGAACGGCGAGAATGACACGGTACACGTCGTAGACTCACTGATCGGTCTGTTCGGCGTAACCGCCGAGGGCGAGATCGTCGAACGGGTCCTCTACCCGCCGGACCCCAAGAGGATCGCCGCGGCGCTGGAGAGGCAGATGAACGGTGAAGTCACCAAGGAGCTGTCCTCCCTCATGGAGAAGCTTGTGCAGAGGGGCTTCAAGACATTCGTCTTCTCCAGCCAGGCCATGGCTAATGGTGTAGGGAGTAGCTTTGAGGTGAATACGGTCGTTGAGGTCAGGTCGGAGGCGGGGGACGCCATCAGGCGGAGGCTGAACGACCTTGCCGTGGAGTCAGGGTTCGTCAAGGACTCGTCCAGCTACCTGTCCATCAACCACGAGGTCTCGATGCTGAGGGCGAGCGAAGCTGTGCGGAGGGCCCAGTCGGACAGGGGGACCGTCATCACGCAGACCGTCCAGACCCTCAACGAGCTCGACAAGGCGCTGAACGCCCTCTCAGGGAAGCTCAGGGAGTGGTACGGCCTCCACTTCCCAGAGTTGAACCGCTATGTCAGCAGCCACGAGACCTACGCCCAGATAGTGCAAAAGTTCGGGGACAGGGCCAACATAGAGGTGGACCCTCTGTCCGAGCTGGGGTTCAGCAGGGGCAAGGCATCGGGGATAGTCCAGTCCGCTGGCAAATCCATGGGCGCCCCCCTCGAGGCGGAGGACCTGGTGCAGCTCCAGTTCCTCGCATCGCACCTCCTCTCCCTCTACTCCTACCGTGGGGAGCTCGAAGCCCACGTCTCCAAGGTCGCCGTCGAGGTCGCACCCAACCTCTCGGAGGTCGCCGGCCCCGTGCTGGCGGCGAAGCTGATCGAGCGCGCCGGGAGCATCAGGAAGCTGGCAATGATGCCGTCGAGCACGATGCAGATACTAGGGGCCGAGAAGGCCCTCTTCAGGGCGAAGAAGACGGGGGCGCGGCCGCCTAAGCACGGCCTGATCTTCCAGCACCCCTTCGTTCACTCGAAGCCGAGGAAGCAGAGGGGGAGGTCCTCCCGGGTCCTCTCATCGAAGCTGGTCCTCGCCGCCAGGGCGGACGCGTTCACGGGGAATCCCATCGGGGCGGAGCTGAAGCGGCAGCTCTCCGAGGAGAAGTGACTCAATAACCTGGAATGGGAGATAGGGCAACCCCCAGCTCATTTGTTCATAATGCCGGGCATTCTACGGCGTGGGCCGGGAGATCTTTATGGTTATCGTGGAGACGCTCCTCTCAGCTCCCTTCTCGCCTAACTGCTCGGTCCCGATCTGAATGCCATCCACGTTCAAGTCCGTGATGAAGCTCCTCCTTGTGACCTCTACGGCGTCCACGGCGTTACTTATGGCCCTCCCCCTCGCCAGGATGTTGACGTTATCAGCCCTCTGGAAGGATGTGACGATGGCCGTGACGTAAGCGAAGATCGGCTTAGAACCTACGTAAATCTTCTCGTCTGCAGACATGCCTGCTCCATTTTTTAGAATTAACTCCAAATACTTAAAACATACTAACTAAAAATCAAAACTTAAGGAAACCCTGTAGTATCAGAGTTACGTAACGATATTACCACTAAGTATAAATCCGATGAACATGTACTGCTAATACAGATCACCGCTGCATCTATGGGAGTTGAAAAGTGCGATGTCCTCTCTGTCTGAAGCCTTTCAGAAGAAGCTCAACAGGAAGGACTGCCCGTACCTCCACGACTGCAACGTCTTCATAACGAAGGACTTTTTCGCCCGGATCTGCAACTCTCCGTCCTACATCAACTGCCACCACTTCGCCAAGAAGGTGAACGAGCTCAAGACGCCGATGGCGTGGCTTCAGAAGCTGGCGGTCGACCAGGCCAAGATGATGGAGCAGAGGATAGAGGCCTCCAACTCGTAGCCGCGAAGGGCTTATCCCTCCAAGTAGCCATTCTGAATCAGGCATGTCCATCGACGAAGTTTTCCCCGGAGTCTACCAGATCCAGGCAGATTCTAAGCGGATTCTGACGACGAGGAACCTGACACCGGGGCTCACCGTCTATGGCGAGTACCTCCACATCCGAGACGGCGTCGAGTACCGCTCCTGGGTGCCCTTCCGGAGCAAGCTGGCGGCCGCCATAATGAAGGGGCTGAGGAGGCTGCCCCTCGGCGAGGGGGACTCCGTGCTCTACCTCGGCGTGGCGTCGGGGACGACCTGCTCCCACATCTCCGACATAGTAGGCCCCCTAGGCCACATCTGGGGGTTGGACTTCGCCCCGAGGTCTCTCAGGGACCTCATCGAGAACGTTGCGAAGCACAGGGGCAACATCTCACCCATCCTCGCCGACGCCCGCAGGCCGGAGGCATACTCCTCCCAGGTGCCCACTGTGGACGTCGTCTACGCTGACGTTGCCCAGCCGGACCAGGCCGAGATCGTGGTGGGGAACTCCGAGTTCTACCTGAAGAAGGGCGGGTGGGCGATCATGGCGGTCAAGTCGAGGAGTATCGACGTCTCCCGGGCGCCCCGTAGCATCTACGCTGAGCAGGTGGAGGTGCTCGAGAGGGGGGGGTTCACCGTCGAGGAGGTCCTCGAGCTGGAGCCCTTCGAGAAGGACCACGCCCTGGTGACCGCCAGGTATGGGGTCTAGGTCCGGGCCCTGATCCTCTTCACCGTCGCCCAGGAGCCCCTGATGAAAGGGGGGCAGGCCTCGTTCTCCTCGAACCAGGACTTCAGGAAACTGACGGTCTTCCTGTCGCTGCAGTAGCCCGAGCCGAAGTCCCCGTACTCCTCCCTCAGCCCCCTTATGATCTCGTCCCTCCTCACCTTGGCGACGATGGAGGCCGCCGAGACGACGGGGAACTTATCGTCGGCCTTGTTCTCGCTGTGGACCTCGACGCTGGACGGGAGCACCCTCTTGATCTGCCGGACGTACCTGTCGACGACGACGTCCGCGGGGTCGACGATGGCGACGTCGGGGGAGAGGTCCCTGATCACCTTCGCCATCGCCATGGCCTCCAGGTAGTTCAGCTTCCTGAGGACGACGCCCCTGTTGACCACGACGTCGATGGCCCTGGGCTGCAGCTCGAACACCCCCCAGCGGTGGGCTATCTCCTTTATCTGGGGCTCCAGGGCCTCCCTCTTTCTCGGGGTCAGCTTCTTAGAATCCCGGACTCCCATAGCCGCCAGTTCGTCGACGACTTCCTCATGGAAGAGCGTGCCAGCGACCACGAGGGGCCCTATAACGCAGCCCCTTCCCGCCTCGTCGACGCCCGCAACCATCTTCATGGGAGCACGGCTGGTAATAGCCTCCACGGCTGTTTAAATACAGCGATCGAATGCTTCATCCTTCTCGGGTCTGGGGTGGTCGTGGTGCCTAGAATGGGTGTGAATGGGTCGACCTATCAGAGGGGTATGTTCAGGTCCTCGAGCTTCAGGGACTTCATCCCCTTGAAGTACCTTATCACCTTCTCGCCCTTCATAGTGATGTTGTAGATCTTGGAAGTCCGCTTGTCCCTCTTCCTGCCTAGTTCAGAGGTGTCGATCTGCTCTATGAGCTCCTGGGAGACCATGGACGACAGGATCCTTACGAGGGGCTGCCAGGATATGTTGGCCTGGTACATGATGCGGGTCGGCTTGGAGACTCCACTCTTTATGATGTTGAGGACCTCCAAGTATATCTCCAGCTTAGATCTTCGAGTCTCCACGGTCTAACCCCCTGAACCCCTGCACCCTCATTGGAGGGTATTTTATTTTAACTAGCGTATGTATTGGGCTTCTACAAACTCGTGGGTAAAATGGGTCATGCCAGTTCGTTGAAGAGCTCCACGTATCTACCGGCGTTCTCCCTGAGGTCGAAGCGCTCCGTGACGGTCTCCATGGCCCTCTGCCCCATCCCCGGGTTTCTGGAGGCCAGTTCGATCTTCTTCGCGAGATCAACCGGGTCGCGCGGACGGAAGAGGAAGCCGTTCTCGCCGTCCACCACGAGCTCGGGGCAGCCAAAGCCATTCACGGCGACGGGCGTGCAGCCCGTAGCCATGGCCTCCTGGAGGGATACGGAGAGCCCCTCCCTGACCGAGGTGAGCACAGAGATGTCGCAGAGCCTGTGAAATCCTGGGGCGTCGCTCACCCTACCGAGGAAGCTGATCCTGTTGCCGGCGACCTCCGAGGCCATCTTCTCCAGGGCTGGGCGCTCAGGTCCATCCCCTCCCACGAGGATCTGGTAGTCCAGTCTCCCTTTCAGGTGGGCGGCCGCCCTGATCAGGTCCTCGACCCTCTTCTCCGGTACGAGGCGCCCCAGGCTGCCGATGACGACCGTGTCAGTCGGGATGCCTAGCTCCTCCTTCAATCGGTCCCTGCTGGGAGGGGGCTTGAACTTGGATGTGTTCACCCCCAGGTAGATCACCTCTACCTTGTCCTGGAACGCCCCGAGCCCCATCGCCAGGTGCTTTACGTACTCTGAGACCGCTACAACGGCGTCAGCCTTCCTCAACGTGCGCCTAGTGAAGGGCCTGTAGATGGCGTTCGTGTAGGGGAGTGAGCAGTCGCTCCCGTGGCTGGTCACGATGAAGGGTGTGCCCCGTGGGTTCAGGGTGCCCATGAGCCCCAGGGGGATGGCGAGGTGGGCGTGGACGACATCGACGTTCTCCCTGATCATGTGAAGGTAGGCGGAGGCCATGTATGGGGGCAGCTGTGCGATGTGCCCGAACGGCGCCCCCTTCATCGTCTCCTCCGGGAGGAGCTCCATGCACCTGAGGGGGAGGTAGGGGAATCTCTCCACCGGGAATGCCGAGGGGCACTCCCCCATGGTCCTGCTCCGGGGGGCCAGAACGCTCACGTCGATCCCCCTCCCGTGGAACGCCTCGCAGAGGTCCCGGATGAAGCGTCCGTGGTAGTCGCCCACGTACCTGGGGTAGCTGGGTGTGATCTCCAGGACCTTCATGGAGACATCAACGCTTTATCTTAATGTTCATCTGAATATATCGTTATGGATCTCTCCATAAACATTAACAGATGATATAATACACTGCGCGTGAAACACCAGAAGGAGTTACAACCAAGTCGATAACTTCTATCACTAAGCCATAAATATTTTTACTAATAACTTGCACGCGCGCAAGAAACGCGCGCGCACTTATAATTTATTTAGTAGAGGATATAACTTGACTACTATTGCTCCCACTATAAAACTATACGCTGCTATTGTTGAATTGAAGATCATGAGGTATCCAGATGCAATACCAATGAGAAATGGAATTATATTGACCTTTTCAGAGGCAAGAATATCTATTCCTGTGTTTATTAAAGGGATTATCACTAAAAGGAAAAAAATCAATGCCTTAAACCAGAACATAGGAATAAAGGCTAGATCAGTGGGTAATGCAGAGTAAATAAGCTCCAGCATTTTGTTTATTTCTTCGGTTTGTGCTTTTTGTGGGTTTAGACCTGAAGTGACGAATAATCCTGATAAGAAGCCTGCCCATAGCGGATACAAGCCAGGGCGCGCACGAGTTTTTTCCACATCATCACGTCCTGTTCTAATGTGAAATGAAAACTATAAAAATTTACGCGCGCGCATTATCATGTGGGTAGCTTCGTGATACCCATGTCGTGCGCTATATTCCTGGTGCGCGTGTAGTGAACTGCCATGTCTGCCCTCTCCCACTTAAAGCAGGATACGAGCTGCTGAACTCGGAAGTCCCATTCATGAACGAGCATAGAGGCCCTGTATCCTAAGTCCGTGGAAGTCTCCATCGTACCTGGGGTAGCTGGGTGTGATCTCCAGGGCCCTCATGGAGACGTCAACGCTTTATCTTAATGTTCGTCTGAATATATCGTTATGGACCTCTCCATCTGCCTCGTCTCCACCGAGCTCTTCGCCTGGGGCAGCTACGGCGGCATCGGCAGGTGCACCCGGACGATCGGGGAGGAGCTGGTGAAGCGGGGGGTGAACGTCTCCGTCGTGGTCCCCCAGGGATCGGGTCAAAGGCCAGTCGAGGATCTCTGCGGGATGACTGTTTACGGCTTCCCGCTTCATCACTACCCGTTCACGGCCCCCCTCTACAGGGGCCGCGCCGCCGACGTCTATCACAGCCAGGGGCTCAGCTGGGGTAGCGAGATCTCCCTGGGAGCGGTGCCCGGGGGCAGCCACGTCCTGACCTTCCAGAACCCCCGGTCCAAGGAGGAGTGGTCGGAGGTTTACAAATACTACCCGCTGAGGAGGAGGCTCTACAACCTCATCCACTGGAACAGGCTGATGGAAGCCGCTAAGAAAATGAATGCGACGTTCTGCCAGGCCCGGTACATCATTCCGAAGGTTATGGAGCTTTACGGCCTAGATTCTGAGTCCGGGTTCCTCCCCAACCCCGTCCACGTCCCTCCTACCCTCCCCAAGAAGTCCCCCACTCCCACGGTCTGCTTCATGGGCAGGTTCGATGGAGAGAAGAGACCCGAGCTCTTCTTCCATCTGGCGGAGAGGTTCCCCAATGTGAGGTTCGTGGCCGCCGGGAAAGCCCACGACGAGTCCAGGGACACCGAGCTGCGGAGCAAGTACGGGGGGATCGCCAACCTTGAGATGCCTGGTTTCCTCGACGGTCCGGAGAAGGGGGTGCTGCTCGACAGGTCATGGGTCGTCGTCAACACTAGTGTGAGCGAGTGCCTGCCCGTCTCCTTCCTGGAGGCCGCCGCCCACGGGTGCGCCATCCTCAGCTTCCACGACCCCGACGGGTTCTCGAGCCGCTTTGGGTACCATGCTGTGAGAGGTGACCTGGACGATGGCTTACGCCTACTCCTCAAAGAAGATCTCTGGAGGGAGCGGGGGCGGGCAGGCTTCACCTACGTCTCCGAGGTCCACGAGACGGGCAGGGTTATCGACCAGCACCTGTCGGTGTACGAGGGGTTGCTGGAGGAGCCTAGATGACGCCGTCCTTCCTGAGGCCCTCCAAGTCGTCCTTCGAAAGGCCCAGGAGCTCCGTGTAGACCTCGGCGTTGTGCTGCCCCAGCAGGGGGGCTGGGGTCGTGATGTCCCCCTTCGTCTCGGAGAACTTGATGGCGAAGCCGGGCTCAGTTATCTCCCCCAGGACGGGGTGGTCAACTTTGACGAACATCTCCCTGGCGTGGGCGTGCTCGTTGGCGAGGACCTCGTCCAGGTTCATGACAGGGGCGACGGGGACCCCGATCTCCGCAAGGATGTCGACGACTTCTTTAACAGTCCTCTCGGCGACCCAGCCCTCGACCAGCTCCCTGGTGAGTTCCTCGACGTCCAGCTTCTCCCTGAACCAGTCGGTGATCCTGCCAGCGGGGAGGCTGAACATGACGTGGCCATCAGTTGCCCTGTGGAGGCCCGAGATCCTGACCCCCCGGCTTCTGCTCGCCGCCCTGAATGTCGTCCTGGCGAGCCCCCAGAAGCTGAAGCTCTGCATCACCCCGATCATGGAGTCCATCTGGGCGACGTCGATCCTCTGGCCCCTCCCCGTCCTGTTCCTGTGGTTGAGGGCGGCGAGGATACCGATGAGGCAGGTGAACCCGGGGATGGTATCCGCGATGGCCTCGGTGGCCTGAACCGGTGGCCCTTCGGGGTCGATGGCGTCCTTCATGGTCCACATGTAGCCGCTGGCGGCCTGGGCGATGGGGTCGAAGCTGCGGCGGTCACTCCAGGGGCCGTACTGGCCGAAGCCTGAGATCGAGGCAAAGATGATGCCTGAGTTGAGCGCCTTCAGGGTCTCCCACCCCAGTCCTAGGCGGTCCATGGTTCCCGCGGAGAAGTTATCTACCACGACGTCGGCACCCTTCACCATCTCCCTGAACATCTCGTTGCCACGCGGGTCCTTCAGGTTGAGGGTGACTCCCTTCTTGCACCTGTCGACGAACAGGAAGTAGGGGCTCTGACCGTCGATGAGGGGTGGAGACATGCGGGTCATCTCCCCCCAGAGCGGCTCGATCTTGATGACCTCGGCGCCCATCGCTCCCATGTACATGGTGCAGATGGGGCCCGCGTGGGCGTGGGTGAGGTCGAGAACCCTGATGCCTTCCAGAGCCTTCATGCCCATAGGTTAATAGAAAAAGCGTTTAAGATCTGCGCTGTCCTCGGGGTGGCCCTCCACCCGGGGCAGTACGCCCTCGACCATGAGGAACGTCCTCTTCACGTTGAGGTTGTCCTCGTCGTAGCCCCCGCCGAAGCCGCCGATGCCCCCGTTGGACCAGATGACCCTGTGGCACGGGATGACGATGCCGAGGGGGTTGGAGCCCACTGCGTTGCCGACCGCCCTCGCGGCCCTCGGCCTGCCGATATCCTCGGCTAGTCGGCCGTAGGAGGAGAGCTTGCCGTGGGGGATCCTGTGGATTGCGTGCCACACCTCCCTCTGGAACGGGGTTCCCCTGAGGTCGAAGGGTAGGTCGAACTTTATGGCCTTCCCCTTCACCCAGGCGTTGAGCAGCCCCCTCAGCTCAGTGAACCTGTCGGGGTCCCTGACCAGCTCGAGGCCCATGCCCTGAAGCGCCCCCATGAACCTCCCCTCGGAGCCCAGGGCGTGGACTCGGACGAGCCCATCCTCGGTGGCTGCAGCCCAGACTTCGCCTATGGGCAGCTCGATGCGGTCATACCAGATTTTTTCCATCTATCCACCATCCTTTTCCTTGTGCAGAGTGATCTTAAACGGAAGTCTAATGGGTCAAGGGCTTAAAATCGTGTTGGCGTCGACCTCCCCCCGCAGGAGGCAGCTGATAGGTATGCTGGGGCTGCCGTTCCAGGTCGTGGACCCCGGTGAAGTCGAGGAGACCTCCGAGGGGGAGCCCGTGGAGGTGGTCTTACTAAACGCCATGGCGAAGGCCCGAAGCGTCGTGGACTCGATGGACGGGGAGCTCGTGATATCCGCTGACACCATTGTCGTGAAGGACGGCGTGATACTGGGCAAGCCCTTCGGTCCCGGGGAGGCCCGGGAGATGCTCATGACCCTTAGAGGCGCCTGGCATCGGGTGTATACGGGCATCGTGGTCTGGGACACGGGTTCGGGTAGGGTGGAGTCGGACGTCGTCGAGACGGACGTCAAGATGAGACCCCTCTCCGAGGGGGAGATCGCTAACTACATTGCGAGTGGTGAGCCCTTGGACAAGGCCGGGGGATACGCGGTTCAGGGCTTGGGAGCGATACTGGTCGAGGAGGTGCGGGGCTGCTTCTACAACGTAGTCGGCCTTCCTCTATCACATTTGAGTCTTCTACTTCGGAAATTAGATGTAAGACTCTTGTGAAGCTATCGGAATGGGTACAACTGAGCGGGGCTATGATCTATAGAGGGCTCCATAGCCTATAGACTCTATGTAAATGAGCTTTTTATCTCATAGGGGAGTGTAGTTCAGGAGAATGATGAGTGCGAAGTACAAGAACGCCGCAGGGTCATTGCTGGCGCTGTACTTCTTCGTGTCCGGCATCGTGCTCATCAAGTCCTCCGCCGTCATGATGGGTGAGTCACTGGCGGAGACGATAGTCCTTCTCATCAGGGACACAACGAGTGGCGTCTTCACCGGCTGGATAGGGACCGCAATCATCCAGAGTAGTGGAGCCTTCGACTCCATCATCGTCACGTTCACGTCGTCGGGAGCTATACCCCTCTCCCTTGCCGTGGCTACCATCATCGGGGCTGAGATCGGGACGACTTCGACCCCCTTCCTCGTCTCCATCCTCGGCCAGCTTCGCGGTGGGCAGAGACTCACTGCCAGCTACAACGTGACGATGTCCCACGTCCTGTACAACCTCTTCACATTGCTCCTCTTCTACCCCGCCGAACTTTTCTTGGGTGTCTTCAGCAATGTCGCTGTCCAGGGTCAGGGGTTCTTCATCAGTGCGCCCTGGCTCGGCGCGTTCCCTGACATCATCGACGTCGCCACGCCGTGGGTGGACGTTCTTCTGGAGTTCATCCCCGCATGGCTGGGGCTCATAGTTGGGGGGGCGTTGCTCATATCGGCGCTCATAGTCCTCGAGAAGTACATGACCGCCATCTTCAGCATACCCCGGTCGTGGAACCTCATCAGGGCAACTTTCGCGAAGCCTGTCAGGGCTTTCTTCGTCGGCTTCATCTTCACGATCCTCGTTCCCAGCACGTCTGTCATGGTCTCCCTGCTCGTTCCCCTCGCCAGTAGCGGGGTTCTCCTCGCCGACTACTACATCCTCCCATATATCTTGGGGGCCAACATCGGGACCGTCTTCGACGTCATGATCGCCGCCCTGGCCACGGGCGACCCCGTCTCCATGGGAGTTTGGCTCGTTCACCTGACTATCAACTTGGTAGGCGCCATCATCTTCATGCCGATGCTGGGGCCCTTCAGCAGGCTCGTGAGGTGGATCGCCGAGAAGTTGGGTTCGTCCCCGAGGCTGGCTCTGGCGACAGCGGTGATCTTCTACGTAATACCGGTTTTGGTCGTTCTGCTTTATCTATTATAGGTCTTTGTGTCACTGCATGGTTGGGGGTTATTTAGAGATATATATTTTATATATTGTAATTACTTTTACTTGAAGGATTTTAAATAAACTTAGGAGACACTACCGTAGAGTAATGTGCGTACATTTCATCCGTTGCTTGAGGTACACACGGTGATGGCGGGTTCCCAGGCTTTCACCGTGAATCTGGGGGAGGATGCGATCGGAAGTGGGACTCCGTGAGCATACCTGAGATTGCATTGATCATCGGGTTCATCCTCTCCCTCCTCATGGCCATCGCTCTGGGGGGAAACGACGCTGCCTCTCCAACGGCCAACGTCGTCGGGGCGAGGGTCCTGACGATAAGGCAGTCCATCGTCCTTTTCGCAATCTTCTCGTCAGTGGGTGCGCTGACCCAGGGATACATGAACATGAAGACCATCGGCACGGGCCTTGTCCCCGCCATCAACCTCCTCGGCGCCATAGTGATAGTCCTCACGGCCTTCACATGGATCATGTTCTGCAACAACATGGGCCTCGAGATCTCGGTGACCCACTCCATCATCGGTAGCATCATGGGCTATGGGATAGCAGCCTTCGGCGTCGGAGGCATTCAGTGGGGCCTCATCCAGAAGGTCGTGATAAGCTGGTTCGTCTCACCAATCCTAGCGGCGATATTGGCCTACATCCTCCACAAGGTCCTCACGAGGTTGGCCGAGAGGTACGAGAGCGTCCAGAGGGGCATGTCAACGTTAATCAAGGTCGCCCTCTGCTACTCGGCGTATGCCTTCGGGTCGAACGACATAGCGAACGCCACGGGCGTCTATGTCTGTGTCACCCAGATGGTGTTGGGTAGTCCCCCCGAAGGTAGGGTCATGTTTCTCCTCGCCGCCATCGGGAGCGTCGGTGTGGTCATCGGAGGCCTCTGGCTGGGTCCCAAGGTCATCGAGACCGTCGCCTTCAAGATCGTGAAGTTGAGCGTCATCAGCGGGACCGCGGCGGAGATCACAAACGCACTTGTAGTCCACATGTTCGTCACCCTCCCCTACCTTTTGATAGGCTACGGTCTCCCGATCTCCACGTCTCTAGCCAACATAGGGGCCCTTGTAGGTGTAGGCTACGCCAGCCTCGGCTCCACGGGTATAAATAAAAGGACCGTAGCGCTCCTCATGTCCAGCTGGGTGTTCTCCGTCCTGGCTACAGCTCTGGTCACATACGTGATCTACTCGACCCTTTTACCATACACGGGTCCAATAATGAGTCCAAAATTACGAGCTCACTCTTAATTGCATATTTAGTCTATTTTTCAACGTAAATGAGAGAAGACTTTATGTTTGGTGAATCCCGCTTAAATTTGGGCGAATCATGGCAAAAAGAATTTTCAATTGGTTTACTCCAACTCGGGGCCAGAAGGTTCTCGAGATGGTCGAGGAGCATCTGGAGCTCACGCTGAACGCCGTCAGCGACCTCTACAAGATGGTCGATGCCTCATCACTGTGCATGGACGACGAGTGCAAGGGCTTCTTCGAGAGCGTCTCACAGCTGGAGATGAGGGCGGACGACCTGAGAAAGAAGATGGTCGACGAGCTCACGAGGAGCGAGATGTTCCCCGAGGAGAGGGACGACCTCATGGAGCTGGTACGGGCAGTGGACTGGGTAGCCGACTGGTCCAAGGAGGCCGGCAGGATACTCGTGCTCATCCCCTTCGACAAGGCGTCGGACGAGATGAAGGAAGCCGCCCGCAACATGTGCAGGGCAAACGTCGACTGCGTTAAAGTCTTGGCTAAATGCATCAATGTCCTGCCAACAGACCCCAAGGCGGCCCTTGATCTGGCTGACCAGGTGGAGATGCTGGAGGAGGAGCTCGACGAGCTCTACTCCATCGCCAGAGGGTACCTCGCAACCCAGGAGTTCCCCGACTTCACGATGGGCGCCCTGATCCTGCTGAACGAGTTTCTGGACGCGCTGGAGACCATCGCCGACTGGTGCGAGAACACCGCCGACATCGTCAGGGCCATTGCTGTCCGCAGGCATTAAAATGAGGAAAAGAAGCTAAAAGGAGAGAACAAGCCGACTACTCTTCGACGGTGATTGCCCCGGTCGGGCAGGCGTTGACGCAGGCCAGGCACAGGATGCAGTCCTCTGCTCGGGCCGGGTCAGCCTTCTTTCCGCCGTCCTTGTCAACCATGTCGTAGACGTTCATCGGGCAAACCTCCGCGCATACACCCGCGCCCTCACAGGCGTCAAGGTCAACTATCACATTAGGCAAATCAGACATACCTCTTATACGCGAAGTCTCTTTTCGCCATCTTTAAATCTTTTCCAATTCATCCTCTAACTGATATTTATGGCTAAATTTCGCGTCGAGATAGACCGAAATATGTGCCAGGGGTTCGGCGCCTGTGTCGAGCTCTGCCCCGCCGCTTTCGACCTCTCTGAAGACGACGGCAAGTCCAGGCTCGCACAGGGCGTCCAGAGGGCTGACAGGGACTCCATCGAGGTCGATGAACTGGCCTGCTACGGTCAGGCCGAGGCCAGCTGCCCCTTCCGGGCGATCACCGTCACGAGGCTGGAGGAGGGGTTCTAGGTGGAGATTACCTGCATCATCGGGAACAGCCTCTCCTTCCTCGTGGGCGGGGAGGCGGGCCAGGGGATAACCAGGAGCGGCTCCCTCCTGGGGAAGGCCATTATGAGAGGAGGGTTCCACGTCTACGGCGCCAACGACTACCCCTCGGTCATCAGGGGCGGCCACAACCTCTACCTCCTCAGGGTCTCCGACGAGGAGATCCACTCCCAGCACGACAG
>DATLAV010000218.1:0-10864 GCA_035527235.1 Patescibacteria group bacterium
AAGAGCGTAGTCTCCACCCTCATCGGGATCGCCATCGATGAAGGGTACGTCGAGGGCGTCAACCAGACCCTGCTGGACCTGTTCCCGGGGAGGACGCCTCAGAACATGAACGCCTGGAAGGAGGAGATGACCCTCGAAGACCTCCTCACCATGACCGCGGGTTTCGACGCCCGGGATTCGTGGCTCTACGATTGGGAGGGCCTCGATAGAATGCATGAGAGCCCCGACGCCCTCCAGTACGTCCTGGACCTCCAGGTAACAGTGGAGCCGGGCACCCGATTCGAGTACACCAACGGGGTGTCCCACCTCCTCTCGTGCATCATCGATGAGACCACCGGGATGAGCTCCCTGGAATACGCCCGGGAAAGTCTCTTTTCACCCCTGGGAATTCACGATGTCGAATGGGGGAACGACTCCCTGGGCAGGAACTGGGGATACAGCACCCTCTACCTCACGCCTCACGACATGGCGAAGTTCGGCTACCTCTTCTTGAACGGGGGCCAGTGGGATGGGGCGCAGATCGTGTCAGAGACTTGGGTCAATGAGGCCACCAGAAAGCATGTGAACGCGAACCTGTGGGACGGGTACGGCTACCAGTGGTGGGTTGACCCCTGGGGCCACTATCAGGCATTGGGATACAGGGGGCAACTCATATTCGTCGTCCCCGAGGATCAGATGGTGGTTGTCTTCACGGGCTCCGACCCGGATGTTCCCCCGTTCGCAGACTATCTCCTCAAAAACTGGATAATCCCGGCTGTGAACTCCGAGTTTTCCCTTTTTCCATCAGGTGAGGAGTGAGACGCGAGAGGTCGTGTCGACTCCTCATCACAGTATAATTGGTGCTCTACCTGGGAGCTAAACACATGGCGAATTGATGAAAGTTCCTTTGATAATATTATAAGCCCCTGAGGGCATTTATCCTCGATTAAGATGGATTTTAAGGGTCGATTGGAGCAGGCGCGCAAGAAGATGCGGGAGCGGGGCGTCGGCCTCATATACCTGCACAGGGGCGCCGACCTCTTCTACCTGACGGGGATCAGCAGGGGCGGCCCCGAGATGACGGATCACAACACCTACGGCGACTACGTCCAGGGAGCCTACATCGGGGCCGATGACCTCTTCGTCCTCGTTGGACCCCGGATGGGGGGCAGCCGCTGGAAGGCCATGGTGGAGGACAAGCCCTACATCGAT
Source organism: Patescibacteria group bacterium (assembly GCA_035527235.1). Taxonomy (GTDB): domain Archaea; phylum Thermoproteota; class Bathyarchaeia; order TCS64; family TCS64; genus BS750m-G28. Next base: position 1,192 of record DATLAV010000218.1, read on the forward strand.
GACCTGCGCATCGTTGGCGAGTCCGAGACCCCGAAGAAGGTGATGGGGGAGGTCCTAGCCAGGTTCAAGCTTAACGGGGCGGGTGTGATGGTGGACGACCGCGCGTGGAGCCACGCCACCCTCCTGCTCAAGGAGCACCTTCCCGGCTGCAAGCTTAGCCTCGCCAACGAGATCATCTCCCCCATGAGGATGATCAAGGACGCCGACGAGATCGCCACCATGAAGAAGGCTGGGGAAATAACGGACAAGGTGTACGGCGAGGTAGTGAACTACTTAAAGAGGGGGCAGACCGAGGTCGAGATAGTCAGCGAGATCGACTACCAGTTCAAGAGGCACGGGGCGATGTACTCCAGCTTCGTCTCTGCGGCGCGCTTCAGGAGCCCCAAGGAGCACCCGGGCAAGAGGGTGCTGTCGGAGGACGACGTCATCAGCTTCGACTTCGGGTGCGTCTACGAGGGCTACTGCAGCGACTTTGGGCGCATCGTCTACGTGGGGGATCCGCCGGAGAAGGTGAGGGAGATCCACGACAAGGTGATGAAGGCCCAGGCTGCCGGCATCGAGAAGATGGTGGACGGCACCATCACCGCGCAGGAGCTGGACAGGGTAGCCCGAGGGATCATCGAGGAGGCGGGGTACGGCCCCAACTTCGTTCATAGACTGGGGCATGGCATCGGGGTGACGGTGCACGAGCCGCCGTTCCTCTACATCCCTGATGACACGCTGCTGAGGACGGGGATGTGCTTCACGGTGGAGCCCAGCATCATGCTGCCCCAAAGCTGGTCGGCGAGGGTCGAGGACGTCGTCATGGTGACTGAGAAGGGTGGGGTGCCCTTCAGCAACTACCATAAAGAGCTGACGATAATCTAGAATCCCATTTTAATTTTTATTATGACGAGTCACATGCTAGTGTTAGCCATCCCGTACTGCAATTTCGGCTTCGAGTACCTCGCATGCACACGATCTTTCAAGGAGTTTGATCATCTGTGAGACGCTTGTAACGAGCAACTGGCAGTTGAAGTTCACACAGTGATAGGCTGTCGCCTTCCCGCCGATACCCTGATATTCCTCAGCATAGCTTGCGACTTCGGCGACCTCTAGGGCCCCTCCGTCGGGCACGAAAAGGACCACTTTACTGGGCAGGGACCTCTCCCCAAGGGCCTTGAGTATCTCCCTCGTCTCCTCTGTATCAGGCGTAGCAGTCACAACGACCTCGTGGGAGGGCTTGGTAATGAAGTCGAGGGCGGCCATGAAGAATTTGTGAGGGAACTGAGAAATTTTAGTTCGCACGATACGATTTGTGTATGCGATTAAATGTGAAGGTCGATTAGGGTATTCGAAAAGTGATATGCTTCTTCGCCTGCGCTTCCGTTTTACTATCAGTCCTGCGCGCACGAAATGTTATATTACGCCCACGAGAACGAGTGCATTCATAATGGTGTTCTGTAATCAGCATATTTTACAATTAAAATTATATTTAAAATTCACATGTCTAGTTTTTTAAACGAATAAGTCCAGATTATTGGTTAATATATGTACGGGCTCCTCTTCTCAGCTCCGGTCGATCTTCAAGAGAAGTCCATCAGAAAGTACCACTACTGCTCCCTCTGCAACGCTCTTGGCCGGGGCTATGGTCACCAGTTCAGGTACCTCACCAATCACGACGCAACCTACCTCTCCATGCTGACCGCCGCCCAGATGAACGTTGAGAGCATGCTCCAATCCCCCCGATGCGCACTGAGAGGGAGAGCCGTATCCCGGACCGAGCAGGAGTACTCCTCGGCTGTCTCCCTCATGATGGCGAAGACGAAGCTGCTCGACGACTACTACGATGGTAGGTCGAGGCTCGCTTCCGTCAAGCTGGCTCTCATGGGGAAAGCCGTAGGTAAGGCGGAGGCCTGTCTGGCGGGGCTGGGGTTCCCATACGAGATTTTCGAGGAGGAGGTGAGGAGGCAGCACCTTCTGGAGAGGCGCTGGCCCGGAGCCAGTCTGGAGGATCTCTGCGCCCCCACCGAGGAGATCGTCTCCAGCCTCTTCAGGCACACAGCCGTCCTGTCGAGGCGACGGGAGAACGCCGGCGTCCTCTCGGAGATCGGCAGGGACGTGGGGGCCTTGATGTATGTGATGGATAGCTACTCCGACGTCGGGGAGGACGGCAAGAGGGGCAGTTTCAACCCCCTCCTCTCCTGCGAGGGGATATGGCCGACGAGCCGGAGGAGGCTAGGGAGGCTGAAGAGCTTCTCCAAGGACTTCGCGAGGGGCAGGCTGGAGAGGATAAGGGAGAACTGCGCCAGGCTGAACCTTGACAACAACGCGCGGCTGACCCTCTCCACACTCACCACGGACCTGCAGAGAAGGATAGACTCCATCATCGAGTTCGCGAATCAGCCCAGGAACAGGTTCTACATGATGAGCCTGGTCTTTCCCGCGGTCTACCTCCTCTACCCCAACGTGGGCCAGTCAGGGGAGTGCGACGATTGCTGCCCATGCGACATCTGCATGACGGACTGCGAGGCCGAGATACAGAGCACCTACGACTACATCACTGACAGCTTGATAACGGCGGGCGCGGCCACAGCGGGCGGGGCAATCGCAGCGGGTGCCGCAAACTCGGTTGTCAACTCCCTAACGGGGGGTGACAAGCCCGAGGAGCCTCCCGAGGATGAGCCGGAGGATGACAGGGACGAGGATCAGGATCAGCAGTACGTCCTGGAGTTGACCTGCGACAAGACAAGCGTCAAGGGGAACGGTACGGAGGGCTGCACATTCAGGGCGACTGTCAGGGGGAGCGACGGCAGCGCCCGCAACGCCTCATTCAGCTACTCATACGGGCCTGGAAGCGCCGGCACCCTGACGGCGTCTGGGCCCGAGGCCAGGTTCCAGTCCAGCTTCGTATTGAACGATGAGACCGTCACCGTGAGCTGCATCGCCACCGTAACGAGGGATTCGTGGATGGGCACCGGTGGACCCTCAGTTCAGGTGGGGCCGGCCACCAAGACCATCAGGGTGATAGGGGCCAAGCCCCGGCTGGACCTCAAGGCCAACCCCAAGTCGATCAAGGCCGACGGCAGGACCCTGATCATCATCGAGGCCCTCCTCTACCTCTTCGAGGGGGAGGCCCTCCCCGAGGCTCTCCTCTTCGATCTCGCGGAGGTCGCATACGGGGAGCTCACGGGGAAGCAGGTGAAGACTATCACCTTCAAGCCCAAGTACACTCCCAGCGACAAGAGGGTAACGGTTACCGCCACCGCGGACGTGAGGCTCCCAGATGGCTCACTCCACAAAGTATCCGGCTCGGTGGGGATCTCCCTGATCGGGGGCCACCCCAAGTTCAAGCTGACCGCATCTCCTGTGGAGGTCGTCTCCGACGGCAAGAACTTCGTGACGATAAGCGCTGAGTGCGAGATCTTCGGTGAGCCCGTCAAGGTGAAGCTGGACTTCCACCCCCACGACATGGGTGTCTTCCTGAAGCTCCTGGACATGTCAGTGAAGTTTCGGCCCCACTTCACGCCTGAGGACGACAAGGCTGTCGTCTTGGCCAACACGACAGTCTCTGTGCCCTCTGCCCCCCAGGGGGTCTTCCTGGAGGTCTCCACGCCAGTAACCTTGAGGAGCGCCCGTCTTGAGCTTAAGGCGACGCCGGAGGAGGTGGACGGGGACGAGGTCTCCCAGGTGAGGTTGGAGCTCGACCCCGACAACGTCACCAGCAGGTTCAACTTAAGCCTCAGGGCGGAGCCCTCTGACTCCGGTAAGTTCACGGGGGTCCAGCCGCCTACCAGTTTCATCCCCAACCTGACCGAGAACGACAAGGACGTCACCATCGTGGTAACCCTGGACTCGGGGGTTAAGCGGTTCGAGAGGGACAAGACGATCAAGGTCATCGGCGCCTCCCCGAGGCTGGAGCTGAGGGCTGACCAGGCCTCGGCGAGGGGGGACGGCGAGACCCGGCTGAGGATCGACAACAACGTCACCCTCTTCGGGAAGCTGGCCGACGAGGGGAGGCTGCAGCAGCTCAACGCCCAGGTGGAGTGGGAGGAGAGGTCATCGGGCAAGTCTCTCGGGGACTTTGAGGACAAGCACCTGACCTACGCCTACTTTGTGCCGAAGCCCAGCCTCGAGGACGGCGAGACCACGCTGGTGGCGAAGCTCACCCTTGTCTCCAAGGAGACGGGGCTGAGGATAGAGGAGGAGTCGGATCCTCTCCGCATCAAGATCGAGGGGGCTTATCCGAAGCTGAAGCTGGAGGCGGAGCCCGAGGTGATCCCCGGGGACCCGGGGAAGAGCAGCGAGGTGGAGGCCAAGCTGGTCATGTTCGGGGAGGAGCGGGCCATCCCGGAGGACGAGGAGGTTGACTTCTCCCTCGTCGACCCCCAGCTCGGCGTCCTGGAGAGGCTGGAGCCCTCCGTCACCTCCTTCAAGCCCAAGTTCCTGGCCAGGGACAGGGACACGGCGAAGGCGGAGCAGGAGGAGAAGGTGAAGGGCTCCATGGATGTGGAGGCCTCCAAGCTCTTCCCCGGCTCCAAGGAGAAGCTGGAGCAGCGGGTGCACGTAGAGGGGGAGACGGATATCCGTATCCTGGGCTGCTTGGTGAAGATCCTGGAGCCCGAGGCGAACGCCAGCATGAAGGCTAACAAGGGGAAGCTTTTCGACGTGAAGGCTCGGGTTACGACCCCCGACGGCGAGTCAGTGCCCGAGGTAGACGTGAGGGTCACATTCGAGGACAAGACAAAGGACCCTGCGGTGACAACGACCCAGAGGGGGGAGACTAGCAGCGACGGGGAGGCCATCGTGGGCTTCAACTACTCGGGGCTGGAGAAGTCGAGGAACGGCACGATAACCGTCACCGCGGAGATAACAGGCGCAAAGGGGGCCCGGGACTGGGACCAGGTCACCGTCTCGGTGTCGAAGGCTGAGGAGGCCCTGAGGATGGAGCTTAACTCGGAGCCAGACCGGATCCCGGGGACACCCAGGACGGTCTCCGCTGAACGCATCGAGAGCAAGGTCGAGGCCAAGCTAATAGGGCCCAGCGGCGCCCTGGAGATGCCGGCCGGCAAGCAGGTGGAGTTCAAGGTCCTGGACGAGGAGCTGGGAGGACTGGAAGACCCCAAGCCGACCAGCGTGGCCTTCAGGCCGAAGTTCATGGCCAAGGACAAGGACGGTGGAGTCCAGGAGCGGATGGTCTCCGTACAGGGAAACTTGGAGTTCACGATGAAGGAGGCGAGGAAGCTGGTTCCCTCCTACTCCGGGGCCTCCGAGGTTGAGACGGTCCGCCTGGAGGAGAAGACCGAGGTCACCCTGGAGGGCTGCATAGTGAAGATCACGGAGCCCGAGGAGGAGTCCACATACACGGCCAAGGACGGGAAGCTCTTCGACGTGAAGGCGAAGGTGACAACCCTGGCCGCCGAGGGGGCCGAGGGCGACCCGATCCCGGAGATAGACGTGAAGTTCACATTCGAGGACAGGACTAAGGAGTCCCCGGAGCCCGTGGAGGAGACGAAGACCACGGACGGCGAGGGCGTCGCCGAGATTGAGTACAACTTCACCGGCGCCGAGGAGTCCAGGGACGGGGAGATCATAATAAAGGCTGAGATACGCGGGGCAAAGAACAGCTTGGACTACGACGAGAAGAAGGTGATGGTCGCCAAGATTCCTGAGCTGACGCTGACTGCCTATGTTGCCCGCGTGTTCGAGAAGGAGGGGGGCGAGCCTGACAAGACGTATGATCCTGAGAGGTACAAGGTGACCAGGACGATTAAGCTGGAGGTGGAGGAGAGTGAGTAAGGTAATGGAGGGAAGAGAAGGAATCAGTATGCGCTCCATGGTGTTGTTCGCGGTTGATCTGCTGCTGTTCTCCTTAGCGCTTCTGACGTGGAATATGTCAGTCATCGTCTCGTGCGTCTCAGCCGTCGCCGTCCTCCTGTTGACGATGGGGCTCACGGTCAGACCAGCCTATGCCTACTACGATCTAACCCACTGGGGCCTCACAGTGAAGTCCATTGAGAGGCTGAGCGCCGGGGGAGTCACCTACAGCTGCTGGAAGGAGATCAACAAGTTCCTGGGGCCGAATGACCTGGAGACCTCGAGGAAGAAGAGCACCGTGAAGGATGCCGGGAAGGTAATGGAATCCTGGGCCACCTACTACAAAGAGAGGGTCGGGGATCAGGGCATCGTCTGGGGGGCCATCGCCGAGGACTACTTCGGGGACGGCGGCGATGTGGACAAGGCCATAGTGCAGAACCACTACTTCAACCCCGCGACGGGCGGGGCGCTGACGGACTGGGAGGGAGAGGAGGACACTATAGGCATCTGGAAGGGGCTGAATATTACGGGGGGGACGATGGCCCACGGCCTCTTCGCGAGGAACCCCAAGTCCGCGCCGGAGAGGGCTCAGATGCACTACGAGATTGCCAAGAAGGCCTACCGCCACGGGAGCATCCGTGATGCGTGGTCCTTCCTGGGAAGGGCCGTCCATCTGTTGGAGGACATGGGGGTCCCGGCGCACACGAGGAACGACAACCACCTGGGATATCTCTTGGGGCTGAACTTCCCTGAGATCAACGACCACCTCTACTGGGACAGCTACGAGCAGTGGTGCGACGGGGTGACGAAGCCGGTGGACGCCAACTACACAATACCCTTCACCCGCACGGATGACTACACTGGGCCTAGGAGCAGGTTCTACCCCCAGTACTTCAGGGTGTCAGGGTCGGGGGAGATCTGGAAATACTTCCCCTACTGCTCCCCCCTCAATGAGTTTGGGAATGGGAAGCTCTTCGACCCGGAGCCTGGCCAACCCCCCTCCTGGGATCGGCTGTGGGACCCGAAGAAGGTAGCGGGAATCGACAGCCCGCTGTCGGAGACGGAGTACGAGAACGCCATGTCCTTCCTGAAGAACGGCGACGCCCAGGGATATCTGGTGCAACTAGCGAGGGACACGGTGCGGAGGTGGTGGAGTGACGACACGATTCCTGGCAACAGGACCTGCCCCAAGACGTACGACGCGGCCGCCCTGGGGGAGTCGGAGAGCAAGACTAGAGAGATGGTGGGCCAGGGACTGATTCTGGATGCCTGGAAGGAGCTGGACATCACAGAGGAGGAGATCGAGGGGGAGATGGAGGCGGTCAGGTCCATCGGGGGCATGGTTAGCACCAGGGACATGAAGGACTTCGTGGACAGGTGGATACCCATAATCCTCTCCGACGTGATGCAGGTCCCCCTCGACAACCGGCTCGAGGACGAGTCCTACAGCAAGTACCCGTGGATGAGGCACTTCACATTCCCCGCCCAGAGGTACAAGGACCGCTGGGGCCTCCTCCACAGGCGGAGGTACAGGCTCAAGGAGGGCTATCTAGCGGCTATAGCCGAGGACAGGTTCCCCGTGGTGACGGAGAGGGCGGCGGCAATGATCCAGACCTTCTACGACAACTTGGAGCACGTGGACGTGAGAGAGGACGAGGAGAAGAAGAACGACGACGGCTCCTGGAGGAACGAGAAGATCGTGGTCAAGGCGGAGGAGGGGGACGAGGGCGGCCAGGAGTGGAAGCTCGTAGTCTGGGTGGAGAACTACGGCGGGGTCAAGGACGACTTCAAGGTGGAGCTGGGGAAGTTCCCCGAGGGCTGGGAGGTCGAGGTGAGCTCCCTGTCTGGATGCGAATCTGTGAAGGGGGAGCTAGATGAGGGTCTCTGGAAGGGCACACTGGTGAACGTGGATCCCACGCCGGAGAAGGTTGCGGAGGACGGCGGCGTCTCCTCGCCTTGGTTCTTCACCTCCTGGTACAGGATGGGCAGCAAGTACGAGAAGCCCTTCGAGGGAGAGCGAGGTGCTAAACTCGAGATTACCATCAGGCCCCCCAAGGCGAAGAAGGAAGCACCGCAGTGAGCGCGTGACTCGAATATGCAAGGGCAGCTACTTATCGTGTTTATCCTTGTTGTGAGTGCTCTGGGCTTAACCAGTTTTATTTTGCCCCTCCTTCTGAGGACACCGTCGCCCTTCGTCGTGGTGATGAGCGGGAGCATGGAGCCGTCGCTAAGGCCGGGCGATCTTCTTGTTGTTGAGGGTTACCGGTCGAGGGGGCCTGATGTGGGTGACGTGGTGGTCTACAGGTCGAGGAGGTATAGGAGGGTGATAGTGCACCGGGTGGTTAGCGTCGACGAGTCAAGGGGGGATGTGACCCTGTTCACCAAGGGGGATGCAGTGGAGTATGCCGATAGGGAGCCCGTGGAGATGGGTGACGTGCTGGGCTCAGTGCGCTGGAGAGTTGGATGGCTGGGGTTCCCGTCATATTTTCTGTGGAGGGCCTTGGGGAGACTAGAAGGGGAGTCTAACCCATTTTGATGAGGGTTTCGGGGGGTTCTTTGGGTCTCCAGCTGTCGCCGTCGTGGGTGTACCATGCTCCAGACTCCTTCCCGATCATCCAGGGGTTGCCGGAATCGTCGGTGAACCTGAGCTCCTGGACGTAGCTTGTGAAGCCCTCCTCATTGATGAGCTCCAAATCGTACTGATCTCTCATGCTCCGGTAGGCGGCCATAAGCTCCTCACTCCGGTAGGTCTTGGTCTCCGGGGGTGGAGCCCTGGGGGCAGTCTCCTGGGGCGGAGGGACCTGTTCAGGCCTCTTCGGTGCCCTGAACGTTGGTGAGGTCTCAGCCGGGCGTGCCGCTTGGGGTGTGTACTTCTGAGCGGGGATGAGTATAGCTCCGGTGGATGGCTGGCCTAGGGCGGTGTGCACTAAGGCTGGTGAGGTGCTGGGCGGCAGGGTGTTGTTTATGGGTTTAACCTGGGAATGGGTCATCATTCTGTAGATGAGAGGCTCTACCTCGTCCACCTTGCCGACCTTGAATGCGGGGGTCTGGGTGGTACCCCTGCCGTCGACGTAGGTGATCTTGACGTAGCGCTTGCGCCTGCTGCTCCAGACGAAGATGGCCGAGTTGATGATGACGAGGATGATGATGCCAATGAAATCGTTGACCTCAAACGCGAGGTTCTTGAGCCCCTTCTGGGCTATGGCCTCAACATCCCTGATGGTGTGGTAGGGGATGATGAGCCTGAGCTCCGGTACTTCAATGCAGTCACCTAGGAGGGTGAGGGTGACCTTCTCGCCCTTGGGGTAGCTGGAGTGGCCCCCCATGTACTTGGTCTTGAAGCTCCTGGGCTCGAAGCCCGGGGGGGCGGCGTAGTTCTCGCGCCTCTGATAGCCTTGGGTTGGGGGTTCCCCGTATCTGACTCGGCTGGGGGTCTTGCTGGTTCCGTAGCGGGGTCTTCGAGCCGTCTTTTTATTGGCCAGCATGCCGGATAACCTGCTGACGGCGAACCCAATGACGAATGTGACGGCGAAGGTGGCGATGGGGTTATCGGTGGTGAACTGGGTGAGGACGCCAGCTATAATCATGGCGATGTAGCCTATGACCCGGGTGAAAGCCTGCTTCCAGTTCAATCTTATCAATACTAGGGCACAGATATCTTATAATTTGCGACGCGATGGGCCTGAGCCAGGTCACATGCGTATAAACTTGGGTCCTCTTGTGCACGCTTCCACGAACGCTTAGATTTTACACTGATTCATCGCTGGGAAGCCCGTATTATTCTGATTCCTTTATCCCATCGCTACATTGAACTCAGCGGTCTGTGCGCCCCAAAATAAATTTAAAGTTTAGATATTGAATTAATTAAAGGTTAAAT
>DATLAV010000219.1:0-32235 GCA_035527235.1 Patescibacteria group bacterium
TCCCCCTTGGTGAAGGGTTCGAAGTACTCGTCCAAGACAAGGTACCCGTCCTTGACGACGAGGACGCTGTCCACCACCCTCTCATCCGCCCTGATGATCTCAACAACCTCCGCGAGCATCTCCGAGTCGATCTCCACCTCCTCCGGGCTCGCGGTCCTCCAGTCCCCCGTCGGCCAGTAGACGGGGAGCGCCGCTTCGGGGAACGCCTCGAAACTGCTCTCAAATGAGGAAACCAGCCTCTCAAAGCGTTTCAGCAACCCTTTATCCGAAACCGAGTCGGGCAATGCCAGGTAGAAAGTGAGATAGACCCTCTCAGCGACAGGATCATACCAGACACCTGCTATGCCCGATATGGTGTTCCCCCCCTCATTCATGAGGAAACTCTGACGAAGCATCTCAGAGTCGCCTTTCGACGTGGAAACGAGGTCTCCACGGCTCTCTATCTCGTTACCCTCCCCAAGCTGAAAGAAAGCGAGATCCAGAATGTCCTCGAGGACGGGTGAGGACTCGGAAGGCATCCAGATCACGCCGATGATCTCGGGCACCTCGTCTTTCACCGGGGTGCCCTGGACGCTGCCTGCAGTGATCGTGGCTATACCCAGTTCACCGATGCCATCCTCACGGATCTCCATCTCCTCCGGATACTCGAAGGAGAAGCCGAACCTGGAGTAGGTCTCATATTTTTGCGTATCCAAGGAGAGTACATAAACCGAACCAAGGGCCACAGCGATGACTGCGACCAAGGCCATGACCTTGACGTTGAACCATGATCTCGACTCACCCGACATCTCCGGATCACTCATTACAAGAATGGCTTGCACTTTCATTTTTATAATAAGTTCGCATGACGCATGCTGACAAGATAATATCCAAGATGAAATATGTATACAAGCTGCACTCCCTACAATATCACAGCCCTCGTCACCAGTAGCCACGCGGAGCAAAGGGCGGATGACTGGTAGAGCCCCTAATGCCAGAGTAAACAACGAAGATCCAAAAAGGAAATTGTAAGCTTCAAATACAATTATATGATTAAGAATATTGTTATTAGTTAAATATCTCTAGGAACCACTATTTATATCATTATGAAGTATAAAAACTGATGAATAAACCATATCAATACGGAGAAAAACGAGATTACTAATATTACTTCATGAAAGATATGGAATAAACAGAGGCTTAAAAAGCATCAAAGTGTTAAACCACACCCAAAAACATGGTTCTCATCATTCGAAAACTAGTTTAACCCACCCCGTGAATGACATCATATGGAGATAGGCCTCTTCATACGCACGGTCTTCCCCATCTTAACCCTCATCGCCCTCGGCTACCTAGGTCGCCGACAGGGCTTCCTGAAGAAGGGCGACGAACGCGTCCTCAGTGTGTACCTCTACTACTTCGGTCTGCCCGCCCTCCTCCTGATAGACCTCTCCGAGATTAGAATCGCCTCTGAGACGACCATGTTCTTGGCGACCAGCTTATTGCCTATGGCTATCGTGTTTACCGTGATTCTGGCGGGAAAGCTCCTTCTCGGCTTCAGCCGGGATCGCTTCTTCCTATTCCTCATCGTGTCCGGCTTCGGCAGACTCGGCTTTTTCGAAATCCCCTTCATCTCCTTCGCCTACCCCGCCCTGGAGGCCGAGAGGCTGGCGACCCTCTCCGTCTCTACCATAAGTGTAGCCGTCTTCGTCATCACCATGACTTCCCTAGAACTCCACAGCCTCCAGTCTCCTAGCCTACGGGAGGGGCTGCGGAGGGCGTCATCGAGCCTCTCCCGGAATCCCCTGATAATCTCGCTGGTTACGGGGCTCAGCCTCTCCCTCACCAGTATCCGGATCCTTCAGCCCCTAAGCGACACCCTCCATATGATCGGGGGCAGCACCACTCCCATTGCATTGTTCATGCTCGGGGTCTTCCTCTACGGTAGGAAGTACGAGAAGATCGGGGAGTCCATCGCCTATCTATCCATCAGGGCTATTGTGATGCCCGTCCTAACGTTCCTCGTCTCCCGCCTGGTGGGACACCCCATCTGGAGACCACCGTGTTGGTGCTCATGTACTCGACTCCCCTAGCGGTCTCCATGATCGTGCTTAGCGAGAGGTATGGTTTCCACGAGGAGACGATCTCATCGACGATCCTGGTCACCTCCCTCATAGCGGGGCTTTATATGAACATCTGGATCGCACTGCTGGAGTTCCTATTTTAAAGGCAAATAAAAAAAGAAATACGAAAGCGCTCAGGCTGCCGTCCGCGCTCGCCTGAGTAAGAATTCCATTAGAGGGTTCAAAACGTATTGTAGATTTGTGTTGATTTTGCATTTTTTAAATAATTAATTAAATACGAGTCTAGAAGCCGTCCACAATTTGGACAAACTCCTATACTCAGCTTCTCAAATCGCTCACAAAACTTGCATGGTTTTTGCACTGAAATTTTCTTATGAGAACCCCGTACAGTCATCTGAGCATGAGACATGTCTAATTCAAAAGCTTTCTAGAATTTGATAAAACATAAAAATATGTGTGTATTGAGCAGGACAGTCGATGAGCGTGTCAAGAAGATATTATAATCTAGTAATAAAAGCGAATAGAAATTGGAGTCTGCACATGAAAAACCTTTGATAATAGCACATAATTTTCCCAAGATTAGATGAAAAAAGCTCGTGAAACAAGATAATTATTAAATATATAAAATTCTGAATTATATCGGCTAGTTATGAAGACTAGATAAATAACATAAAATATAACTTTAACTCTTTATCCTCTTTATTACAATAGGAGTAATACCCATCTCCTTAAATTTCGACAGAAAATATTTACTTAATACATTCCGCATATCTTCATTTTTATCTTCTTTTTCTACTAAGGCGTGTTTTCTTTTTCTCATCATAGCACCAAATTTAATAAGTTAAAAGATCAAAATGAAGAATATAAATTGTCAAGACATAAAGATAAGAAACAATATTACTAATTTTTTTTATAAAAAAATTCCTTATATCAATATAATATTTGGTAAAAATATCATTGGATTCTTCATCTGTCGTTTGAATATAGTTTTCTCATGCACTAGATTCATCAAGCGATTTGCGCGAATTGGCTGCATAGAGGAGAATAGATCAGACACCGTGGGGTATTTCTACGTGGATCACCTAAGCTCGACGAGGTTGAAGATAAACGTCACCAGAGGGGTGGCCTACGGATCTAACTATGTACGCTTCGGCCCCGACCAGGACAAGCAGGGTTCAGTTCAAGTTACCGAGAAGCAATGAGTTCTATAGAAAAAACCTTTGACATAAGTCTGCGTGCATCGAAACCTTTTCAAAAAATATTACTATGAGGATTTTTCTACATTTCTACTCATTACAGAACTAACAGGTTTATCATAATCTTCTCCATTGTATAGGCCCACAAGTAAATCATAGTATCTCAAAAACTGAAATCCCGCGTCTGATGTTAGAAACTCCTTTTCATATTGAAATATAAAACCCTTCGTAAATAATACCTCCAGATATTCACCCAATAATTGAAAATTTAGATTCGTCTCATAAACAAGCCTAGTTTTTTTACATCCTCCCTGAGCGACTCTAAGGATGTCTGCAATTATATCCAATTTACCTCTTCGAACCATTCAGGGTAAAGTAAAAGATTATGACTTTTAAAGATAGTCGAAAGAAGGTTACTGAACTGTATTCTGATCAAATGTTATTGATCATGAAGAATTGCGTGCGCCCAATTTAATGAATAAAATAGAGGCAACCAAATCTGCTCTAAATGAAAGGAGACTTATTCCTTTCATATTAGTTTTAAACTCTCCAGACATTTTTATAACTGAAATTTTATGTCAGGCACCTCAGGTGAACTATTCCCACCCAACTACAAGTGGGTCTCGAAGCTGATGTCCACTGTCTACGACAAGCCCGACCCCAAGAAGGGAAAACGGGTGGCCCACCTATTCGTCGGCGAATGGGTGAACATCGAGGACGACTCGGACCCCAAATGGGTGAAGGGAAGCTTCAGAGGCGGCAAGGGATACGTCTACAGTGACGACCTCGACGATAAAAAGTACCTGGAGATCCACTTCCTCGACGTCGGCCAGGGTGACTCCATCCTCATCCAGACCGCCGACAACCGCAGGGTCCTCATCGACGGAGGAGCAGACGACGCCGCCCACACCTACCTCGACTACAAGTACGACTTGGAGAAGAACCCCAAGACCTTCGACGCCGTCATTATGACCCACGGTGACAAGGACCACAGCTGGGGCCTCTTCCCCATCCTCGAGGACCCCAACATCACCGTCCGCAACATCTACCACAACGGCATCTACAAGATCGGCAAGGAGAACACAGGACCAACAAAGAAGCTAAAGAAGGGCACCATGCTCACAGACACCTACTCCGACGTCGCCGACCTCGACTCCAAGGGCCAGCTCATCTCCACCTACAAAAAGTGGCGCGACGCAGTCAACACCGCCCGCACAAATGCCGAGAAGAAGGGCATCACCCTCAACTGCACCAGGGCAGACCACAGGACGCCCCACCTCCAGCTCGGAAGCACCGGGCTCACCATTAGATTCCTCGCCCCCATCAACTTCGGCTCAGACAAATCTCCCAGACTCCTCAAATACGGCGACGCCGGGGAGACCATCAACGGCAACTCCGTCTGCGTCATGCTGGAATACGGCAAAGCAAGGATACTCCTATGCGGCGACCTCAACAACCTCGCAGAAGGCCACGTCAGAAACCGCTGGAGGATCAAGGACCTAAGGGCCCACGTCTTCAAGGCCAACCACCACGGCAGCCAGCACTTCACCCCCGAGTTCCTCAACACCGTCAGGCCCTGGGTCTCCGTCGTCTCATCCGGCGACATGCCCGACTACGGCCACCCTCGCGCCAACCTCCTGGGAAGCCTCGGCCACTATGCCCCCAACCAGATACGGAAACCCCTCCTCTTCTCCACCGAGATTGCAGCCACATTCAAGAGGCTGCCCAAGGCAGAGCAGAAGAAGAAAGGCACCCAGCTCTACGAGAAGAACACCGAGGGGATAATCTACGTCAGAACAGACGGCGACTGGCTCGCCTCCGGCAGGGTCTACGAGAAGAAGGAGCACGGGGAGGGGGAAGTCAAGAGAAGCTGGAAGTGGGAGGCCTACGCCCACGACCTCGACAACTGCAAGGAGCTCTACAACAACCTGAAATGAGTGTAAGCTTTCGGGCTCTGTACTCTTAAGATAAAGGTGGTCAATAATCTACACATAAAATGAAATCTAAGGTATCATTTAACAAAACAGTATACATTAGAAAATGTTTAACACAAGATACTTACTAGAAATCGAAGATAAATGAAGGCAAAACGCCTTTCTTTACTCACTCTCCTGTCAATCACTACCTCCCAGTATAACGACTTGTCATCTTACCATCTGAAGACAAAACGGATCAATCATTTTAGATCAAGGCGTTATTTAGGTTGAGGACTGGATAAGGGTTGGGGATGAATAAAGGATCTCTCGTCACGAGTGCGGCCGAGGCTCAGTACTTCCAGCTCGTGACGTCTGCTCCGGGCGGAGCGGTCTTTGTTATGTGTTCTGCCATCTCCTTGGCGAGGCGCTGCACGATGACGTACCTGTCGAGAGCCGAGGCCACATTCGGGTCCCCATACCAGCAGTGGCTGAACCTGTCGCCATACATGAAAAGACCATCATAGTAAGGATCCTCAGTGTTCTCCAGAAACTCCTCCATGAGGTAGACGGCGTTGTTCAGGTAATGGGAGTCCATGTCGCCACAGTAGAACCGAAGCTTCCCCTTGAGCTTCGGCCCCAGGATCTTCCAGTCCCTCTCCATGATGTGTCTCAAATCGTAGTTCTCCCTCCAGAACTCCACGACGGAGGAGTCAATCTCCCCCGTCACCTTGTCGAAGAGGAGCGACGGGTAGCCATCGTCGGCCACGGGGACATACGTGGCGAACCAGATATCCCACTGGCTCCCGGAGCGGCACCTGGTCCCCTTCACGAGCTCCAGCTGGGCCTCCTCCTTGGTGCTGAATAGGACCTCTCCGACAGTAGTCCTGTAGCCCGCCCTCAGGTTCCGCTTCCATGTGCCCTCAATGAAGTAGGCGTTCGTATCCTCGTAGATGTTCGTGAGGCACATGGCCCTAAAGTCCACAGGGTCGGGGCACCAACACCAGCATCCATTGTAATCGTCGGGGTAGAAGACCTGTGTGGCGAGGATCTCCCAGCCCCCCGTGGAGCCCCCCATAAGGGTGCGAGCCCAGCCCTCACCTATACATCTGAACTTCTCCTCCACGTAGGGGATGAGCTCGCGGTTTATGGCGTCGCCGTAGGGTCCCTGATTCGCTGAGTTGACGGCGTATGAGTCGTCGTAGTAGGGAGTCGGGTGCTGGATGCACATGAGGATCATCCGGGGGAATCCTGGCTTCTTCCAGTCCTTGTAGAGCTTGTAGGCATACTTCTGAGAAAGCACGTTGTACGCTTCGAAGTACTCGGGGTCTCTGGGGAGGTCGGGACCTGTCAGGTCCTTGAGGGTCTTCATTAACCTGCTCTTGTTAATGGGCTCTGCTTCGAGCTCCGGGTCTGGTGGCGTCTCGCTGAAGCCCGTATAGAGGTTCTGGCTGAAGTGGCCGTGCCAGACGATGAGAGAGTATCGGGCTTCGAGGTGCTCGTCGAATCCCTCTGGGAGGAGGACGGCCCCCAGGTGCATGGGGCGACCCCAGAACTCGGTGAGGAGCTTACTCTGGATCTTGACGTGCTTGACGTACTTTGTGTCCTCGGGCTCCTCGATGGCGGGGATGACCTGGTCTAGGACGATCTCGACGGAGCTCCCCTTAGAGACTTCTATCAGGACCTTCTCAGGAGTGCTGTACAAGTTGCCAGGGGAGCGGTTCCACTTCTGACCCTCGCCTTGATCCATGGGAAGCTTCACCACGTGGCCGTCGGATCTGTGGAAGGTCTCGTACCTGTGAATCAGGGCTTGAACCCAGTACTCTCCGGTTGGGATCTGATCTATGCTCTCCAAGGGGAAGCCGAAAACGCCCCGGTCGATGACAGCCTCGTCCCTTGGCTTCATGTCCTCAACGTCGATCCCGAAGATGAGCTGGGTGTCAGGGTAATTGCTAATCTGGAACCTGGGCTCTTCGCCCTCATCTGTGGAGATCATTAAGAGGACCCGTCCGTCTATGGTCTTGCTGCAGAGCTCCTCAAGGTATGATACCTTGAAGCTGAACATGGTGGGCAACCTCTCGTACGGAGTCACCCCTAGGTGCTATTACTTTTTTGCGCGCATATCCCTCCTGCGCACGCTCGTTAAATCGGTAGTTAGTACCTCCCATATCATAGAGACAGTCAATACTACCGTTATCAAGAATCGACCTGCCAAAGACACGCGCCACTCAACCCTCTAACTTCCTGACGCTAGACCTCAGGTCGATGATATCACTCCGACTATCCACGACAGCCTGAAGCAACTACAGATCCCAGGGAGATACTAGGTCACTGTAGATCAGAGGGGTCTACCCCGAAGAACAAGCCAGAACCATCATTGATTCGCTTATCGAGTCCACACCTTCGATCCTTAATCAACATTTATTTATTCATCTTGAACCGTTGAGAGAAAACGAGGTCACATACATTGAAGAGCTACATAAAACTCATCGGCCCCTCCATAGACAAGGGGCTAGACGCGATGGACGGACTCCTCAAGAACCTGAACAAGAGGTTCCTTTACGGAGAGACCGTCTCCCACATAGTCGGCGTTGTGGACCCCACCTTCGACCTCAAGACCGGCAGCCTGGTCCGCCAGGGGAGGGAGACCCTCGGTGATGACGACTACGTAATAGAATGGGAGCAGCCACCGACCTCCCAGCAAGTGAGGGGCCTGATAAGGCTGATCGACGAGTCACTTGTCTTCACAGGCTGCAGGTACACCATAACCACAAAGTGAACCTCGGCATTCGCACAACACGTGGACCAAGGTAAACTGTGGTTAGGCCCCGCCTTCTCCTAACCTTCCGCGTTCCGTCGCCCACCTCATCAGCAGCTGCCTGATGAAGGAGCCCGTTCTGTACGCTGACTCTTTGCTACCCCTGGATCGGAGCACCAGCGTGAAGATGCCGTGCCCCTCCTCGACCAACCTGAGTACGTTGTACGTCCTTATCCCGCCCAGGCTCGGCTGCCCCTCTCCGTACGTGAAGACTAGATCCCAGGTCCGCCCCTTCACATCCTCCCTGAGACCGGTGATGAATCGCTCCGCCATCGTGTCCCTGTAGCCCTCCATGGAACCCTTCATGAACCCGAGGAAGGAGTCAACGAGCCCCGCCTCGACCTTCACCGGCAGGGAGATCTCGACGAAGCCCTCATCCATCGACGGCGCACCCATGCTCCACCTCCTCCTCAGCGACGGTGTGAGGACCACGGAATCGTGGAGCGCGAGGATCGAGCCCGCGGCCACCGACGCGAGGGAGATGCCGATCGACGCGACACACCAGAACGCCGAAATCTTCTGCTGGACTACCGGGGCGAAGGAAAACCTCGCCATCAGGGGGTACCAGCCGAGGCCGAGGAGGTAGCCTAGGCCCCCCGAGATGACCCCTATAATCGAGGCCTCGGCGAGGAAGATGCCAGAGATGTGGGCGGGGTTTAGCCCGATGCTGGAGAGGATGTTGATCTCCTTGCGACGCTCGTACATGGCGTTCATCATAGTCGTGACCACGTTCAGCACCACGATCACCCAAGGCACCAACAGCGGGAAACCCTTGCCCCCCAGCATATCACCCATGTGGGCGACGTTCACACTCCCCCTGGATGAGACCCAGAAACGGTACTCCCTCGTCAAAGCCATGCCCTTCCCGATGATCTCCGGGTTCACCCCCTCCTCGAGCTCAACGGCTATTCTGGACAGCTTGACGTTGCGTACCCTGAGGGCGGTCTCCACGGTCGTCACCACGACGTTCCCGGGGTCGCAGGTCACCGCATCGATCAGTGGGATGTCGGAGCCCGGCTCATAGTTGATCTGATACTTAGGGAGGATCGACTCGCCGTCCACGTCCATCACCCCGCTGATGCCACGGGAGAAGAATCCCACCACCCTCATCTCCACGCCGCGGATCACGATCTGCTCCCCCAGCTCCACGTTGAACCGGAAGGACTCCTCCAGGAGGCACGTGTCATCCTCCCTCAGAGGATCCCCCGCGACGACCACCCCGTCCAATGCTTCCATTATAGGCTCAGCGTCTGGCTGGACCCCTAGGACCCCGTAGATGGACTTATCCCCGATCCTTCCATAGGGTCCCAGCGTCGGAGTGTTCTCGGCCTTGACGGCGATACTCGCTACACCGTCCACCCCCGCAGCCCAGTCGACCACCGACGGGATGACGGAGTAGAACCAGCCCTCCTCGAACGTGGTCCGCGGCGCGTACTCTGGGGGCCTGATGAGTACCCCCTCAGCCCCGGGCTCGAAGGAGGTGATCGCCCTGTAGGTGAGGCCGTAGCCGGCCGAGAGGGAGGTGAGGGCAACGAAGCTCATCGTCAGCACGAGGAGCGTTGAGAACATTAAGGCCGTCCTGAGCCTCCTGTTCCTGAGGTTCCGCTTGGCCATAGCGAAGATGACGGGGACAGAGGCGAGACGGGGAAGAACCCCACCACCGGCCCCCCTGCCCAAAATCTGAGGGGCGGCCCCCTCGATGAACAGCGCGACGGTGAAACCGAGGATGCTCATCCTGAGGAAGGCGTCGGCGGCGACCGCCCCGCTGCCAGGATAGACCCAGTTCAGGAACAGGATCATCGGCACGTACAGGCCAGTCGCGACCAGCAGCTTCCTGAGGCCTCCACCCGTGAGCAGCGAGGCCAGGGCGACCGATGTGAGGGAGATGAAGACGATGAGAACGTTCACCGAGAACGAGGCCTCGACGGCGACGGCCTCCAGCCTTCCCTTGACGCCCGCCAGCTTCAGGTAGGCCTGGCGGAGGTCAACGTAAGACGCGTCATAGTCCCCCTTCTCGAGGTGATACGTCCCCGTCCGTATCAACTCATCCGATCTCCGGAGCTCGTGCCTCTCCGAGGCCGTGTAGAACCCCTCGCCCTCCATCAGTGTCAGGTTGTCCCCCACCTCGCCCCTGAGCCCCTCAAGCTTCACCAAGTCATGGGCGAGGCTGTACTTCCGGATGTCTAGGTCGACGACCTCCCCCGCTCCCAGCAAGAAGCCGTCGCCCTCGGAGACCTCAAACCTTCCGAAGGCCTCTATTATGCTCTGAAGCGATATGGACCAGCCGATCAGCCCCCTCCTAGTTCTCTCATACGTGTAAGAGTAGGAGCCCTCGATCTTCACGGGGATCCCGGATGGCACGACCACCAGGTCGGGGTCGAGCCCGATGAACTTGCTCAGGGTATCCAGCCCAGTCCCGTAGATGAGCCGATAGTCGCCGAACCTCATGATCATACCCGTCGACGGGTCTATGACCTCGAAGGCATAGCTCGTGATGACGCTGGTCGACCCGATGCGCCGAAGTTGCCCCCTCATAGCGAGGGTGGCGGCTCGGGTTAGAGTGAAGTTCACCTGCTCAGCTACGTCCCCGGACGTCTCGATGGAGCGAGCCGTAGGCATCAACTCGACACCCGGCGTCTCAGGATCATCGAAGAAAGCGTAGAGCTTGCACGCCACCTCATTGGTCTGGGCATCTAGGATGTAGAACCCATCAGGGTCCGTCACAGTCTTCCCCTCGAGCCGGAGACCCCACAGCCTGATCGAGGCACCCTGGACGGGAGATCCGTTCGGGTCGAACACGAACCCTTCGAGTCGGATGTCAGATGCCCCTGTCGCGGAGGGAGAAAGAGTGAGCATGGATGCGATGACCAAGAGGGCTAGGAGCGGCGTTAGCCTTCGTCTCAACGCTGTCCCATCAACTCAACCAAGATGATGTGATGAAATACTTAAGAAAAGCGGCAGATGGGCCCTATTCACCCAATCTCTTATCCCTCACACCCACTGGGTAGAACATTATTTAGGTTGAAGACAGGCCTCTCGTCTGGGAAGGTGCTTAGATGAAGAAGACCCAACTCGGCCCAACGCAGCTCAAGATCTCCAGACTCTGCTTCGGAACCGAACCCTTCGCGATAAAGAAGGGCCCAGACGGCATGAAGACCCAGGGAGACCTCTCCCCGGAGCAGGGAGGGGCCGTCCTGCGGGACGCCCTGGAGATGGGAGTCAACTTCTGGGACACATCGGACGACTACGGGACCTACCCCCATATCAGGGCCGGGCTGGACCTGGTGGACAGGGGGGACGTCGTCGTAACCGACAAATCCAACGCCAAGAGCTTCCAGGAGGGCAAGGAGGCCGTCCGGCTCTCCCTCGAGAGCCTGGGGACCGACTACGTCGACCTCATGCTCCTCCACAACGTCCCCCCGTGGACTCTCAGCAGACGGGACTCCACGGGGCGCCCCTACGAGTCGGGGAGCCTGGCGGACAGGATGGAGACGCTGAGGGCGTTCCACGAGGCGAGGGAGACCGGCGAGGTGAGGGCGACCGGCCTCTCCACCCATAGCACCCTCGTCCTCAGGCAGGCCCTGGAGGTCCCCGAGATAGAGGTCGTCTGCACCACGCTGAACAAGGTGGGGGGCTATGTCGAGGACGGGACGCTGGACGAGCATCTTGACGCCCTCAGGGCCCTCAAGGAGGCGGGGAAGGGCGTCTACGTCATAAAGCTGCTGTACGGGGGCAGGCTGAGAGAGGACGGGGACTCGGCGGTGAGATACGCACTCCAGTTCCACGAGTTCGTCGACGCATGGAACATCGGGATGTACGACGCCCGAGATGTGGAGAGAAACATCGCCCTGCTGAGGGAAGTCCTAGGGAGCTAACATCACGGATTAGGGGAACCCAACTCCCCGGACCAGAGTGAAGGGTGAAACACCCAAACCATGACCTACCTACTTCTCACAAAGTCCCAACGCCATCAAATCTAAAAATATAGAATCAGGGCTGCGGAACGCGCGAGGAATAGAAGTCGCAGAACGAATCGCAGTCATCTAATTACCGTGATATCGTCACACGACTGCTCAGGGCTTGACCGGGCAGCCCTATTCTGAACTTAACCCTGAGCGCCCCGCTCTTCCCGTGGAGCTTGGATATCCTGCCGACTAACTTCGGATCGTTGTGTGGCCAGTGCACCTTCCACCCTATCAGCCTCCTGGACTCCGATGGGTCCGCATCGAGCACCTTGATTATACATTCACGGCTCCTCTGCCTCTTCGGGCCTATACGGTAGTTCATAACTACACCCGTATACTCCTCACGCATCCCTTTCGCCAAAACCACTCCCACCATTTTAACGGCAGCCACCTTGACCCACGGACCTGAACGACATCATCAACCAGCCACCTCCCTCTACAACGACACGAGGTTCTTAAAGTCTTCGTAGAGGAGGTGCTTCCACTCCCTCTCGGCGTGGAAGTCGGCGTCGTCACTCACACGCCTGACATCGCAGCTGTAATGACCATCCGCGTACCCGGAGCATTCGTCTAGACTGGTCGGGTACATCCTACACTTCGCCGTGCGGAGCTCCCAGGTGATTTCCTGGGCGGCATACCTAATCTCCGCCATGTTGAAGTGATCCGTCCCCTCGGAAATCATGTTGATGTCGGGTTCACTATTGACGATGTTCTTAGATCCCTTGGGGAAGTCCTCCGCCACCACGGTGATCTCCTCGAAGCCCCCCTCCTTCAGGCACCTGAGGGTCTCCTCAAGGTCCTTGACGCCCGCCCTCTTCGCCCTGCGATCCTCGTCCACGAGGACCCTAAGCAAACGCCTGCCCGATTCCTCGTCCCCCGTCACGTAGTTGACGCTCCCGCTGTCTTCGTCAACGCCCTCCAGCTCGTAGCCTCTCAGCGTCTTCAGGAGCTCCACCCGTATATCCTGCCACTCGTTCCGAAATTCGACTGCCATCTGAAACACTTATTCACGTAATATATAGGGCAGGTCACTTATATATTAAATTG
Source organism: Patescibacteria group bacterium (assembly GCA_035527235.1). GTDB lineage: Archaea > Thermoproteota > Bathyarchaeia > TCS64 > TCS64 > BS750m-G28. The sequence continues at coordinate 13,003 of DATLAV010000219.1, forward strand.
AGAAAAAACTATGAAAAGAAAAAATAATTATTATTCTCACCGGAAATAATCCATAATTAATATATAGATACCGTAATTACTGTGAGATATGCCGCATCGGGAAATCCGTTGATTTCAGTATTTAATCTATATTATTGATTAATTTTCATTAAATATGGTGAATTTGATAGAATACGAGAGGTTTGATAATAGTGCCCCGACGTAGATCCAGACTTGAGATCATACTGGAGGTCTTCGAGGCCGTGCGAGGCGGAGTCACGAGCCCACCAGGATCATGTACGCCACAAACATGAGCTGGAACTCGGCCCAGAAGATACTGACAAGCCTGATGGAACAGGCATTCCTCGCCATCGATGAGACCGGGGGGAATGGAAAGAGAAGGCGGAGCTATGAGATAACTGAGAGAGGGGTAAACGTTCTCAACCATCTGAACAGGATGAACGAGCTCCTCAGCATCAGTGGCTAGATGAGGCGTCACCGCTACGCGATCAATCCACGATGTTCTGCAGGAACCCCATGAGGTCGTAGTCATCGAACTCTCTCAAAGACACCAAAAGTCGTTAAAGCTGAATATGTATAGAATCGACGAGAACAGCGGTCCGTTTTGGACTAGGACGCATGCTACCATCTCGTAGATCACCGCCAAGGCGATGAACGTGAGGATCTCCCTGAAGCTGAAGAGCCCCTTGACAAACGATTCTATCAGCACCTGCAACGCCACCGTAGCGCCTGTGCAGATGAGGAACATCGACGCATCGCCGTACCTGAGGAAAACGTGGGACGACACCACGAAGGTGAGCGCACGCAACAAAAAACAAGTCCGCAAGAGCTCCGTCAAAGTGGCCCCCCTCAACAACCTATCTGTTCTAAATTATAGTATTATTAGGAAAGCCTACAGAGACCTTCATAATATAATATGTTTAAGCGCTTAACCCAGCTAGTCTCAGCGTTCCTGATCCTTATCGTAGCCGTGGGAGGGGTGACCCTCTACATGCAGAACCCTAACCCCGAGGTGTACGCCAAGCTGAACGTCCCCGTCCTCGACGACAGCATGGTCACCCCGGAGTCCCTAGGCGCAGCGGTGGACGCTAGCAACATCTTCGCATTCGACCTCTACGCGAGATACAGCGCTGGTGAAGACAACCTATTTTACTCTCCGTACAGCATCTCGACGGCCCTCTCCATGACCTACGAGGGGGCCCGGGGGCAGACTGCGGAGGAGATGCGTTCTGTGTTCCACTGGGACGAGGACGACCTTGCCAGGAGGTCCGGGGCAGCCAGGGTCTTCAACCTGCTGAACGCCGGGGACCGGCCCTACACCCTCCAGACAGCCAACGCCCTCTGGATGCAGGTGGGCTACCCCTTCAAGGAGGACTATGTCACCGTGATAAAGGACTCTTACGGTGGTGAGGCGAACTCCATCGACTTCGCCAAACTGACGAAGGCGGTGGAGACTATCAACGGCTGGATCGAGGAGAGGACCAACGACAAGATCAAGGACATGTTCGACGAGAGCTCCCTGAGGGACGCTAGGCTCGTCCTCACCAACGCCATCTACTTCAAGGGCGACTGGGCGACGCAGTTCGACGCGGAGCAGACGAGGAATGGAGTCTTCCACGTAGCCCTGGACTCTACGGTCGAGGTCGACATGATGCGTCTGTGGGATGAGGATTTCAACTACACGGAGAACGCTGAGGCCCAGGTGCTGGAGCTACCGTACAGCGGCGGCGACCTCTCCATGATAATCGTTCTCCCCAAGGGGAACGACATCCACGAAGTCGAGGACACCCTGACCGCAGCCAAGCTCCGGGAGTGGCTCTCGGACCTGAGGCCCACCGCAATGGACGTCAACCTCCCTAAGTTCAAGTTGGAGACGAAGTACGACATGGGTGAGGACCTCGCTGCGATGGGGATGCCCACCGCCTTCACGGGCGGGGCGGACTTCAGCGGGATGTCCGACAGTGGGCTCTTCATCTCCAAGGTCATCCACCAGGCCTACGTGGACGTCAACGAGGAGGGGACCGAGGCCGCCGCAGCGACCGGGGTAGTCATGCTCGAATCCGCCCCGATGACGACGCTCTTCAACGCCGATCACCCATTCACGTTCCTCATACAGAATAGGGAGACGGGCCTCATCCTCTTCATGGGAAGGGTCATGGACCCCTCCTAGCGAGCCAAACCATAAAACCCCTGCCAGAGTTATTTCAACCATGCGAAAGATAGCTTTCATCGGCGGTGGGAAGGGCTCCCTCTCTCCGGAGCTGGCGAGGAGGCAGGAGATTCTGAGGAAGACGGCCAGCCTTGACACCCAGATCGACTACTACGGCGGGAAGGGTAGCATCGAGTCCAGGGAGGGCGAGTACAAGGGCACGGGCAAGTTCGGCGCCATCGAGGACGAGTACGGCCTTGCCTACCACTTCCCGGGGACGGCCCGCATCATCGTAGAGGCCGAGGAGGAGGGGTACGACGCCATCATCCTCAGCTGCGGGGGCGACCCCGGGTTCTTCGCCATATACGAGGCCGCGGGCATCCCCATCATCGGCCCCGACACAACAGCGCGCCACGTCTGCAGCCTCATCAGCCACAGGTTCACCCTCCTCAAACGGGTGTGCCCGGGGCGGTGAACACCCTCCTGGAGCACGAGACCCCCCACGGGCTGGGCCGCTGGTTCTCCACCAGGAAGATCGGCATGGGCGTTCCTGAGGTTAGAGAGGTCCCAGAGAGATGCTTCCGCAACACCCAGAGGAAGGCGAGGGCAGCCATGGCGGAGGAGGGCTCAGACGCCTTCACCTACGGCTGCATGAGGATGACCTTCCTGGAGATGGAGGAGGAGCTTGAGGCGGAGCTCGGGGTGCCCTTCGTCAACCCTGCGAAGGTCGCCGTTCGGATGGCGGAGATGTACATCGACCTCGGGTTGAGGCATAGCAAGCTGGGCTTCCCAGCCCCCAAGAACCTCTACTTCAAGTAACCCTCGAAACGCTGGATGTAACAACGCTATCATCGACGAATCATAAGGAGGAGAAAGGATGAAGGACGTGAACCATATCTCGGATGATGGAGACTCATTTAGGTCATTCAACATAGTTGGCCTTAGCTACGTCAGCCTGTATCTCAAGGACTTCGATTAGGCAGCTAAGTTCTACAGCCAGGTCTTCGGCCCTTCCACCTCGGTGGAGAATCACATCCTCTGCTGGCCCATGGGCTCCACCATGCTCACAATCTTCCCGAGCGAATACGGTTCCGCTAGGGGCAGCAACCCCCGCAACACAGAGTTCGGCATGCAGGTCGCCTCCCCCGAAGAGGTGGACTGCCTCTACAACAGGTTCCTCTCCGTAGGCGCTAAGGGACGCCATCAACCCGAGGACACGTGGATGTACGAGACCATGAGGTTCGCCTGTATCGACGATCCCTTCGGGGTGAGGATCGACATCTACTGCCCCATTCCTGAGGAGAAGGCAGGATGGACGATCATCTGAACTCTCTGCCGAAGAAGGACCCCTAAGTGAGTTGAGTATAATGTAACAGTCTGGTAAGTGAAGTTTAAATACGATACTTGAGGCAACTGAACGGATTACGACATGTCCAACTACTCCAAGGTATTCAGGGACGTCATCTATAACAGGAATGTCATCACAATTGCGATCACCACTTCACTCATCAGCCTCTCGGGTCAGGCGTACCGCCCATACTGGGGCGCCTACCTGAAGGACATCCTCTTCGCAGACACCGTCGCTATAGGGCTCCTCTCCGCCATCGCATCCTCTGAGAGGCTACTATTCCAGCTCCCTGGGGGCATCCTTGCCGACAGGTTCGGCAGACGGAAGATCATAGTCTACGGCACCGCCCTCAGGATGCTCCCCCCCATCATCTACCTCTTAGCGACGCACTGGACCCACACCATTCCGGCCCTGCTGGTCAGCGGAGCCGCCAGCATCTACATGCCGGCCTTCAACGCCATCATCGCGGACTCCCTGCCCACCAAGCAGAGGGGCGCTGGCTACGGAGCCTACCGAATGATCACGTCGACTCCCCAGTTCGTCTCCCCCATCATCGGGGGGGTCGTCATGGACTGGCTGGGATACCAGCAGGGTGTGCAGGTGTTCATGGTCACGGACTTCTTCATCAGCGCCTTCGTCACCTACTACCGGTGGAAGTTCCTCAAGGAGACCCTGGACATCGAGGACCGCCCAGGCTCAGGCGGCAGGCCACAGATGGGGATACGGGACAGCCTCACCACTGTCTTCAGGATGAGTAAGAGCGTCAAGGTGATGGTCCTGGTCACCCTCTTCAGCAGCATAGGGATGAGGATGGTCTTCGACTTCCTCAGCCTCTACGCATTGAAGCAGCTCAACTTCACCAACACCCAGCTGGGCCTCGTGACCACCGTGGGAGGCCTCATCTCCATAGTACTCTCCATGCCCGCGGGGATGCTCTCCGACAGGTTCGGACGCAAGCCTATGATCCTCATCTCCCGGACGGTCAGCCCCCTCTCATACCTCGGGGTCACCCAGGTCACCACGTATCCCCAGTACTTCGCCGTCCAGTTCATCAACAACATCGGCAACGCCATGGGGGGCGGAGGCATGTTCGCCGGAGGCCCCGCCTGGAACGCCCTACTCTCCGAGCTCGTGCCCAAGGAACAACTCGCCACCGTCATGGGCAGCATAGGTACACTCTCAGGGATCATGGCGATACCCTCACCCATCATCGGGGGATGGCTCTGGGATGAGTACGACCCCAGGATGCCCTTCTATGTCTCAGTGGTGTTCGGACTCATCGGGGCAGCGATCTTCGCGCTGGGAGTCAAGGAACCCGATAGATCCGAACATGAGACTCCGACCGAATAGAACCCCCATGACGCCCATTTAGAAAGGGTTAACAATACTCTCGGCTCTGACTCATATGACCGGTATGAGCTTCCTGAGCAAGAGGAACCTCACCATCTTGCTGGCGTTAATAGTATTCGCGGCGATAATCGCAACTTCCCCCAGATCCGATGTCAAAGACCAAGACGAGCCGGTACCCGAGGACGGGAGCGAGGTGAAGATCGGCGTCACCTACATGGTCCTCTCCGAGGACACCCAGATCTGGCCCCACCCCATCCCCGAGGAGGACGTCCTCACCCTCATCGAGATAACCGAGGCGGAGATAAACCACTACGCCGAGGAGCTGAACTCGTCCATGAGGTTCCAGCTCGTCCCCATGAGAATCACCTACTGGGAGGAGACCCCACCCGGGCTGACCGAGATCAGGGCGCTGCACGAACAGGGTGTCGACCTCGTCGTGGGCCACGACTTCTCCATGGCCATGAGGTACTCCTATGGGTACGCCCACGCAAACAGGACCCTCATGCTGAGCCCCACAGCCACGTATCTGGGGCCCGATCCCCTCGGGGAATACGTCTTCACCCTGAGGCCCGGGACCCACCCCACAGTGTTCGCCGAGATGCTGGCGGACCTCGGCTTCAGGAGGGCGGTCGTGTTCGGGACGGGGCTTAGCCTCTGGACGCCGTACTTGGACTCGGTGAGCGAGAAACTTGAATACGACGTACGTGAGACATCCATAGTCTACGACATGAACGCCCCCGACACCTATAGATTCCACCTCGGGCAGGCAGCCGAGAAGGTCAGGGAGCTGCTGGAGTACCACGCCCCCGAGGAGGTATGCCTACTCTTTGACACTATGATAGACATCGAGGAGATGCCGAACATGCTGGATGTGGCCTGCGAGTTCCCTGAGCTCTCCAAGATCCGCTGGTTTGACGTCATAGGCTGCTCGGAGGAGTTCATCGTGGAGAGGGGACTGGACGGCCTCTTCGCGGAGCACGGGCTTACCCAGATGATCGGGTCGACCTCCAACGGCACGGAGGCCCACCGTTTCACCGAGAGGTACAAGGAGAACGTGGGCTCCCTCCCCACACCGAGCAGGATCTACGACCAGGCCGCAAGGTACGACGCCATCTGGATCATGGCGAAGGCGGTCCTAGAATGCGGGACCGACGACTCCACGGCGGTCAGTGAGAGGCTCCCCGAGGTTTCGGAGGACTACATGGGTGCCATCGGCTCATGCCGCATAGAGGACGGAGCACGCGCAACGGCAGACTACCGCGTCTACGAGTGGCGCCTCACAGGGGACGACGCCGCGTTCGTCGAGATAGGATACTACGACTCCTCGTCGTTAACCTTCCACTGGTATGATACTGAGAACCAGATAGGTTGAGACGCACGCAGAGACTCACAGTAAAGATAATTTACCATATCATGCGATATTGATTATCTATGAAAGGGTCCCCCTTTCCAATCCTCGAGACTGACAGGCTGCGCTTACGCAGCCCGAAGGACGAAGACATCCCCCACCTCCTCAAGATCAGCCAGGACGAAGACGTGATGATCTACTACGGCGTGGAGCCATACAAGTCGGAGGAAGAGGCTGAGAAGGAGGTGGACTGGATGCTGGGTATCTATAGGGAGAAAAAGGGCATCCGCTGGGTGATCACCCTGAAGGAATCTGACGAGTACGTCGGCGACGTCGGAGTCGACAAGCTGGACATGAAGCACAGGAAGGGAGAGCTTGGCTTCAAACTCGTCAAGAAGCACTGGCGCAGAGGGGTCATGACGGAGGCGCTGACCAGAGCCCTCGACCATGTCTATGATGAGATGGGGCTGAACAGGGTAGAGGCCCTGGTGGATCCCCGCAACGACGCCTCCTGGGCACTTCTCAGAAAGATCGGCTTCAAGGAGGAGGGAGTCCTGAGAGAATACGAGTTTGAAAAGGGAGAGTACATTGACCTGATCATGACTTCCCTGCTGAGAAGGGAGTGGAAGCACCCCTAAAATCAGCTTGACAAAGTCACAGCCACAGAAGAGAACACGTATAATGCTTTAACGCCCCTTTAATCCACCATGAACGCACAGGCCCAGTTGCTGAAGCAGCACTCGGACTACATCTTCGAGCGTATAGAGGGCACGGTCAAGGACCTGTCAGAGGAAGAAGCAACCTGGAAGCCATGCCCGGGCTCCAACGACATCAGGTGGATACTCACCCACATGGCGAGAATCGGAGGCATCCTCATCCCCCAGGTCCTCCATGGTACGGTGAAGCCGGGTGGATGGGACAACGACTACGAGGAACAGCCCCACGCCCTGAATGAGCTGATCGACGACTTGAGGAGCGCACACGAGGCCATCAGCGGAGGCCTCGACGAGACGAGCGACTCCGAGCTCGGTAAGACCCTCCCCCTCTGGGAGAGGGAGACCGACGGGAAGAGCCTGCTGTTCCACCTTCTGGCAGAGCTGATCCACCACAACGGGCAGATCGCCATGCTGAGGGGCATCTACAAGAGACGCATGGAGCAGTGAAACAAGGGGTGAGAGGCTCTCCTTCCACTTCAGGTGGCATGTAAAAGGCACCAACGGAGCTGTGATCGTTCGCTGCCAGAGTTTACTCGATGAGCGCCTACACAGGTAACTTCTTTAATAAACGGCGTCAACGAAGGCCCGACACTGACCGTCCTCAGCGGGGTCCACGCGGTGGAGTGCGCCCCCATCGAAGCGGTCTACCGCTTGGCGGAGACCGTCGAACCCGAACAGATGTCGAGAACGCTGATCCACATTAAAGAAGAGAGTTCTTGCTTGCTATCTCCCTGTACGCCTCAACAGATTTCTTGGGGATCCTCCGCTTAGTATCGCGGTCCACGTTGAACAGTCCAAACCTCGGACGATAGCCGTCACTCCACTCAAAGTTGTCCATGAGTGACCAGTAGTAGTATCCCATCACGGGCACCCCGTCCACCTCTATGGCCCTGTGGACCTGCTCGACGTGGGAACGCAGATACCTCACCCGCTTCTCATCCTTCGCGTCCGCTATCCCGTTCTCCGTCACGAAGATGGGCCGCCTGTACCGACCGTACGCCCATGCCAGCACCTCTCTCAGCCCCTCGGGGTGGATCTCCCAGCCGTACTCTGAGCAGTTCCCTGTGCATGGCTCGAACCCGTAGCTCAGCAGCGGGTGGCCGCCCTCCTTGTGCTTCACCCTCCAGAGGGAGTAGTAGTTGACACCGAGGAAGTCGCAGCCCTTCACCAGGTGCAGTAGCTGCTCCCCGGGTTCCACCACCATGTCGGCATCCATGTCGTAGTCGCCGTGGAAGACCGCGTTAAGGCCCCATTCGTTGAACATGTACTCGACGTAGCGGCTCATCCGGACGTCATCCGGGTTACCCGGGTCGGCGGGCACGTAGCTCTGGAGGACGCTCACGAGCCCGACGTACGACGGACCGTAGGCAGAGGCCTTGACCTTATCCCATCTCTTCACCTGCTCGTAGGCCATGCCGTGGGCCATGGACACGTTCTTCAGGCACCTTAGGAAGAGCTCTGGGTCGTTGAGCCCGGGGGGGAACTCCCCCCTCTCCGTCAGATAGCCGTGCTCCGCTACGATACGGGGCTCGTTCACTGTACCGTAGACGTCGACCAGGTCCCCCAGCCTGTGCGCCACGTATGCGGAGAACTTGCCGAACTCAACCAGGGTCCCCTGGCTCAGCCAACCGTTCGCTTTACAGTTCCCCTTGGTGTCCCTGGACTCTACTGGGTCGTGTAGCCACAGCGGGATTGGCCAGTGATAGAGGGTGAGCATCGGGGTCAACCCATGGCGAATCGCTGATGAGAGAATCTCGCGGTATCTGGTCAAGGCGTCAACGTCTGCGAGCCTCTCAAGGGCATCCATATTTGAGTTGTCGATGTCCAGCTGGCAGACGTTGTCAAACTTGTCCCGCTTCACGTTGACCTCGACATCCGACGTGGGCTCGGGGAAGATCCTCCCCCAGTCAATGGAAAGCCTCACGGAGTTGCCGCCCAGCTGGGAGCGACACATCTCAAGGTCATCGTCGTAGAGCTCCCAGAACCCCGGACCGTCCACGGGGGAATCACCGCTCACCCGCCCCACCTTAATGTTCTCAGGGTCGTGGACCCAAGCCCACCAGTCGGTGCCCTTCGATGGCTCACCGCGCCCCATCTCGGCTTGGAAGGAGGAGATCGCCGTGCCCCACAGGAAGCCCTCGGGAAAAACCCGCTCCATTCTATTCCATCCCATAGAATAGTAACGAGGGATAATATTATCTATACAAATTGGTGGATGGCCTACCTGAAGCCCTTTAGGTAGCGCCCCTTGGCCCTGAACAGCTCCTCCACCATCTTACAGGGTCTCATCTATGCTCAGTATGGTGCTCGTGAGGGGATCACTCTTCTCGGGGAAGAGGATGAGGGAGTTTACTTCGCGCGCATGAGGGATGAATGGTGTTGGTGCGCGCCGTCGAAGAGAGCTATATCGATGAATATCCAGCTCAGTCGCGAGGACCTGGGATATCCGGCGCGCACGTGTTCAACTTTGTTTCATAATCATATTAATACAGACGAAACAATGTTCAGTAACTTCGTGAACGATGCCCCATCCTCGATTTTAGGATGTCGTCGAAGCTGCATTTTACAGCCCCCTCGCATTTGGACAAGTGAATGATTGCCCCTTCTCATGATGAGGTGGTCTTATTCACCACAGAGTTTATCTACGGAGAGGTTGGCTATTTGAGATTTAATAAATGTCCAATAATTACGTCAGGGTCTTCAAGAACGTCATCTCGAACAGGAACATCGTCACCATCGCCTTCACCACCTCCCTCATCTCCCTCTCGAGCCAGGCCTACCGTCCATACTGGAGCGCCTACCTCAAGGACGTCCTGCTTGCCAATACAGTAGTGATCGGCCTCCTATCCTCGATCTCGTCCTCCGAGAACCTGCTCTTCCAGCTGCCAGGGGGGATACTTGCCGATAGATACGGCAGAAGAAAGATCATTGTATATGGAACAGCCCTCAGAATACTTCCTCCAATCATCTACCTTCTGGCCACCCATTGGACCCATATAATACCCGCTCTCCTTATTGCGGGAACCCAGAGCATCTACATGCCCGCCTTCAACGCAATCATCGCCGACTCCCTGCCCGAGGACGAGCGTGGGGCCGGGTACGGGGCGTACAGGATGATCACCTCGATGCCCCAGTTCATCTCGCCCCTCATGGGCGGATTGGTTATGGACTGGCTGGGCTATCAGCAGGGCATCAAGATCTTCATGATGTTTGACTGCTTAATCTCCGTGTTCGTCACATACTCCCGATGGAAGATGCTCAAAGAGACCATCGAATTTGACGATGGGCCTGGTGCCAGCGGTAGGCCTCGAGTGAGCATAAAGGACAGCATCAAGACCGTCTTCCAGTTGGGCAGCACCGTGAAGGTGTTGGTGCTCGTCACGTTCCTGAGCAGCATAGGGACGAGGATGGTCAACGACTTCCTGAGCCTCTACGCCCTCAAGGTGCTCAACTTCAGCAACACGCAGCTGGGGCTCGTTACCACCGCGGGAGGCCTCATCTCCATCTTGCTCTCAATGCCCGCCGGAATGCTCTCGGACAGGTTTGGGCGCAAACCCATGATACTCATCTCAAGGACCGTCAGCCCCCTCGCATCCTTCGGCGTGACCCAGGTCACCAGCTTCAGCCATTACTTCGCCATCCAGTTCGTGAACAGCATCGGCAACGCGATGGGCGGCGGAGGGATGTTCGCCGGCGGTCCGGCTTGGAACGCTCTCGTCTCAGAGCTGGTTCCCAAGGAGAAGCTTGCCACGGTCATGGGGTCCATCGGCACCATCTCCGGTCTAATATCGGTCCCGTCACCAATCATCGGTGGCTGGCTGTGGGATGAGTACAGTCCAAAGATACCGTTCTACGCCTCGATGGTGTTCGGATTGCTGGGTGCCGCCGTGTTCGCATTGGGAGTGAAGGAACCAGAAAGACGAAAACCGGTGCAGACAGTAACTCATTAACTTTTTTTCTACTCATATGCACGCATGAAAAACCATCTAAAACCAGTTGAGATAAGAAAAGCGTAACTTAATAGAAAAGCCACCCTTTTAGTATATGATGGAACGAAGAGTTCTAGGGAGGACCAATCACAGGAGCTCGATAGTCACCCTCGGGGGAGCCGTGTTCATCTACCCGGTAGAAAAGGCTGGAGACGACTTCGTCAAGTATGCCTTGGATCGGGGAGTCAACCATATAGACGTAGCCCCCACCTACGGCGACGCTGAGGTGAGGCTCGGGAAATGGGTTAGGGAGTATCGGGATGACATCTTCCTGGCATGCAAGACAGTGAAACGGACGAAGGAGGAGGCCTCCGAGGAGCTAGGTAGGAGCTTGGAGCACCTGCAGACAGACCACCTTGATCTCTACCAATTCCACGGGCTGGACAGTCAGGGAGATCTAAGGACCGTGGTGGGAGAGGGCGGGGCTCTCGAAGCGTTCAAAGAGGCGAAAGAGGAGGGGCTGATTAACCACATAGGGATCACGAGTCACAACCCTGAGAACATCATGAGGGCCCTCGAATACCATGACTTCGATACGGTCCTCCTCCCCGTCAACTACGTGCTACGTGCCCACCCGGAGCCTGGGAACGACTACTTCTCCGTTCTGGAGAAGGCGATGGAGCGGAACATAGGTGTCATTGCGATGAAAGCCGTCGCCAAGGGGCCCTACCCAACTGAGGAGAAGACTCGAAACACATGGTACCTGCCCTTCACCACTCGGGAGGAGATCGATGAAGCCCTGCGGTTCACCCTATCTCAGGCCGTCACGACTGCAGCCACCTCGTCAGACCTGGAGATAGCGAGGATGACGATAGACTTAGCCGAGAACTTCACGCCTCTTGAGATCGAGAAACAGCGAGCGCTTCTCCAGAAGGCAGCGGACTATTGGCCGCTCTTCCCTAGAAAGTAGGAAGCTCAAGGAACAATGCATCAACTCTATCTTCAATGGAGCCCCTGAACTTTGAAGAGCACTCGATCCGTCCAACCTAAAATTTCAGAGTATCATCGATTTAATAGCACCATATTCCTGATATTACTCGCCTGAATTGGAGAACATTAGGGAGAAGGCCCTGAAGGCTTAAGAGGCCCTATTCAGCAATCAGGTGCCCCCGATGACCGTGGACCAGTTCTTCGCGTTGATCCAGAACCTCACGCCCAGCCTCTCCAGGGCCTTGCTCTTATCTAAAGGTCAAGTGACTCCCTTCTTGTCAGCATAACATATGCTGGTGAACCCAAAATAATATTATGCTCCGGCCGAAGGTTGAAATGTGGATGAGAAACTTGGCCAAGATGTCCTCGGCCTGCGGGCTTGAGTGCGAGAGCTGCGAGATCCTCAACGTCCCCAACAACCCTGACGCTGCGAAGAGCACAGCCGAATGGTTCAGGGAGATGGGATGGCTCAAAGATGGAGAAGGGGTCGACGATGTCGTTGCCAAGGCCCCCTACTGCCTCGGATGCAAGGGCGATCGGAGCGTTCATTGGTCCGACAACTGCTGGATCCTTAAGTGCTGCGTCAACGAGAGGCACCTCGACAACTGCGGCGAGTGCGACGAGTTCCCCTGTGAAAGGCTACAGGATTGGTCGAGAAAGAATGAAAGCTACTCCCAAGCCTTCAGTCGATTGAAACAGTCGAGAACTGAAGGGTAATTATCCTCGCTGGCTTGCCTATGCACGAATCATGAGCGCAAGGGCGATGTAGAGAACCGCCACGATCTGTAGTAACTGTATTGTGAAGGCAGGTGGCTCCAGCAGAGTCACGAGGATCACTGCATATAGAAGAGTGCCGATGTGCTTCCCCAACGGGTCGTATCCGAGAGCCCTACCCCCCCTGAGAAGGAAGAGGCTGAACGAGGTCAGCTCAGCGGCGAGTAGAAGCGGATGATATAGCCCCTGGACCATGTAGACCGAGGAGATCGAGAAGAGCAACGTGAAATCCGCGACGACGTCGAGGTACCTGCCAATGTTCGAGGTGGCATGTAGCTTCCTCGCAAGGGCTCCGTCGAGGATGTCCGAGAGGGATAGGACGCAGTAGAACGGCAATATCATCGAGCCATCTCTGAGTATCTGCATCACCAGGACGGACGTCAACGAGAGCCTGAGGAGGCTGAGCCCATTGGGCAGCAGGATGACTCTATTGGTTATCCTCCTGACGTCCAGTTCCTCGCGTTTGACCCCCATGACCCTCAGACCTATTAAGTGAGGGACAGAGCTGCATCCCTGGCGATCTTGACAGCATTTCCGGAGCCGAACGGCATCTCGTTGGAGGCCTGGGTGTAGAGCACCAGCTCCAGCACCGGCTCTCCCCTCATCTCCGCCACGAGGGACGAGACATACTCGAGGGCGAGTACTCCCTCCCCGGCGCCGGTGATAGTGATGGCGACCTGCTTCCCGTCGAAGGTCTCTAGCCGCTCCAGGTAGGCGGTGAGGGGCGGAGACGGCATCCTAGCGTAGATGGGTGCCCCGATGGCCACGAGGCTGTAGCTGGAGAGGTCTGTGGGGGTCTGCCTGCTTGCGGTCGTCATCTCCACGTGCCACCCGGACTCCGCGAGACCCTCCGCGAAGGACCTAGAGATTCGGGCCTGGAAGTCGCTGATTCCAGCGTCGTAGATCACGAGGCCTTGGGGCCACTGCTCTCCGGGTTGATCGCCGTTACCTGGGAGACCTCCGCCCGGGTCATCAGGAGCACCAGCACGCCCGGGGTCACTATGATGACGGTGACGATGGCGACGATTACCGTGTAAAACGCTCTCATTGAGATCAAAACGAGAGATCAGATCTTATTTGAAAAATGATTCTATAACTTGAAGAACCACATATACGCAGTTGAAGGATGTACCTGTTATGAAGGCCATTCTTTACCCGAAGCAGTGGTGTCAGCCGTCTGGTTCCTGCTGAGGCTAGATTCACGTGAGTTTGCCACACCCAACCGCTGTATGGGAAGCTCAGGCGCTTTCCTGAGGGGAAGTTTAACGGTGAACGTCGTCCCTTCACCCAACTTCGTGTCAACTGATATAGTGCCCCTGTGGGCGTTGATGGCACGCCTGCAGAAGGCCAACCCGAGCCCCGTCCCCTTATTCTTCGTCGTGACAAAGAGAGTAAACAACTTGGGAAGCAGCTCTTCGGGTATACCTTCACCCGTGTCGCTGACACTGATCAAAGCATTCTCACCGTCGTTGGAAACTCTGATGGTCAGCCGTCCACCCTCGGGCATCGCCTCAACAGCGTTCTGCACGAGGTTGTCGAAGACGCGATAGATCTTATTGAGGTCCATGTCGATTTCCAGCTCGTCTATCTCCGACTCGAGGGAGACCTCAATATTGTTTGGCAGTATCTTCTCGTTGAGAAGTCTCCTGATGAGGGTCACAACGTCTATCGAAGCCACGCTCATCGGCGTATCCTTGATGTGGCTCCGAATCTCCTCGAGGAGATCCGAGGCCCTCCTGACCGACCTCTTGATAGTGTCCAGTATGGATTCATACTCTGAGGGCATCCCATCCAAGAGCCCCAACGCGACATCGATGTTCTGCAGGGGCCCCCGCAGGTCGTGACCCACCATGGAGGCGATGCGTCCTGCCGCGATCAGGCGTTCTCCCTCGAGGAGCTCCCTGGTCTTTTCCTCCACCAATGCCTCAAGCCTGGTCACCTCCTTTATCCGCGTGAGAGCGGAGGCAGCATGCATAGAGAGGATCTCCACGATGTTCTTATCCCTCTCCGAGAAAGCGTCCAGTTTATCGCTCTCGATGTTGATGAGGGCGGTAGGAGCCCCATTCACGAATATCGGGACGTCGAGTTCCGATAGCGACTCGGGCTCTTTTACGTCCCTTGAGGAGATGTAGTATCTACTAATCCTCGTGTCGGGAACGTATTGAATCTCACCGGTATTGAGAGCCCAAACGGTAATACCCGAGCCGCTCAGAGGGAGCCTGTCGATCATCGTCTTCCCACGCACATATCGATAGTTGAGAAAATCCCCCTCGACCAAGGCGAAGGACATGTAGTTGTATCCCAGTATCTTCTCGATGGCGTTCAGCGTTGATTTAGCGATCTCCTCCTCAGTCTCAACTTTGGTGAGCCCAACAGCTAGCTTGTGAAGGGCATCGAGCTTCGACTCGTACTCCTTTCGCTCGGTGATATCACGGGCATAGGCGAGGGTGGCTTTCTCCCCGTCGATATTTATCACCGATAACACTGACTCGATGTCGATCGTGGAACCATCACACCGCTGGAACACTGTCTCGTACTTCTGGGGTTCCTCCTCCCCCCTCTGCCTTCGTAATGTCCGTTCACGGATGTCGTCCCTCAGCTCGACTGGGAAGAGCTCGGTTATATCCCTCCCGATGAGGTCCGAGGGCTCGTTGTACCCTAGCAACTTGACGAGTTCCTGATTGACGTATGTGATCCTTGTGCCCACGTTCACTGAGACGGAATCCAGGGAGCCCTCTATGAAGCTCTTGAACCTCCGCTCTGAATCCCGCAGTCTTTCCAGCTCCGTGAGCCGGGTCAGTGCGGAGCCTATGTGCTGCGCCAAAATCTCTAGGAGCCTTCTATCGACCTCGCTGAAGGCGTTCAACTTCTGGCTCTCAATGTTGATCACGCCCTCGACACGGTCACTGACGAAGATTGGCACTGCCAGTTCAGAAAGATTCCGCTTTACCTGGCCTTCCGAATCCGAGAGCCTAACATAGTCTCCATCCAGCCTTGTATCTAGTACGAGCTGTGAACGCCTCGATTTGATAGCCCTCGCAGTGATACTGGGCGAGTCAAGAGATATATAGGAGCCCACGGGCAACTCGGCTCCGATGGTCTTCACGTAAAATATCCTGTCACCGACGACTCTCCCGATTCCTCCCCAGTGGAACCCCAAGACACTCTGGATGACGTTGAGAGCGATATCGAACGTCTCCTCGGAGCTCCGAGCCTTCATCAGCTGCGTTGAGCTCGTATGGAGAGCCTCTATCTTCGCTTGCGCACTGCGCTCGGAGGCCAATAGCAGTATCTTGTGAATCGTGGATGCGACGTGGCCAGCTAGAATCTCGAGAATCTTTTGGTCGTCATTGTTAAAGGCATCCAGCTGCTCGCTTTCGAGGTTGATGACGGCTATAACCTCGTCGTCTACTTTCACTGGGACCACCAGCTCGGATAGGGGCTCGTAGTACCCCTCGACGGGCCCAATGATATAATCCTCATCGAGCCTTATATCGGACACGAGCTGCGTCTCACCTGACCTTGCAGCCCGGACTGTGACGCCTTTACCGTCTAGGGGCATCAAGAAGTCCTCGTTCAGGTCGAAGCCCATAGTATGTATCTCCTTGAGATACCCGTTCTCCAACACACTGAAGTTACCGAGGTGGAAACCGAGGACCTGGGCAACCGCTTCGAAGGTGAGAGCAGCCACTTCGACGATGGTCGACGCCCCTTGCAGCCTCGATGCGTGCTCGTGCAGCACCTCGAGGCGCCTCTGATAGTTGTGTCGATCGGATATGTCTCTCACGACGGCGATGAAGGCCACGGGCTTTCCGTCCTCGCCCTGGATGGTTGAGGCGTTGAGCTCTGCAGGGAAGGTGCTCCCATCCCTCCTCAGGAGGTTGTACTCGACATTCCTAACTGATCCTGATTCGTAGGTCTTCTTCGTGTTCTCGATGGCTCTCTCACGGTCAGTTGGGACGATGAGGTCGAGGACGCCATCTAAGCTCCGCATCATGGCCTCCTCGTCCTCGTATCCATGAAGGAGGGCTGCCTGCCTATTGGTTGCGAGGATCTTCCCATTCAGGTCGCTCATCGTAATTGCGTCCGGTGAGGTCTGCACGATCCTCCGATACTGCTCCTCCTTCTCTCTGAGGGTCTCCTCCGCTTTATGTTTCTCAACGGCCATGCGGACCCTCTTGACAAGCACCTGGAAGTGGCTTTTTTCGTACTCCTTTTTAAGATAGTCATCGATCCCCGCCTCGAAAGCTGCGGAAGCCACCTCCTCACTGCCCTGACCTGTGTAGAGGATGAAGGGGAGATCGTGTTCGGATTTAACTTTACGTGCGAAGCTGATCCCATCCATGTCAGACATGACGTAATCAGCAATGATGCAATCTGGCTCCCATTCCAGAAGCATCTCAAGGGCTCTAACGGGGGAATTCGCCGTCTCCACGACAATGGCTTCATCGATGTTCTGTATATGCTGGTTCACGAGCTGAAGGAAGATGGGGTCGTCATCGACGTGAAGAACCTTGATGGACGATGTGATCCCCTCCAGAGCTCTATGACCCTCTAATCAACAATTTTCATATCCAGAGCGTCATAGACCGCCAGCAACAGTTCCTTAGATGTGACCGGCTTCAATAAAATGTCGCTAATATTGAAGCCTAGAAGATCGATGCTCTCCTGGAGGTGCGGATACCCGGTGATCATGATAATACTAGTTTCCCCATTCTCATCTCTTACCTGCTTCACGACCTCGTCTCCAAGCATATCTGGCAACTTAATGTCAACGATCAAGAGGTCCTGCGGCGACTCCTTGAATCTCTGGATCGCCTCCGTCCCATTTGCGGCGATGTCCACGGCGAAGCCCTTTGACTCGAAAAAAATCTTCGATAAATTGAGGAAGTCGGGATCGTCGTCGACTAGGAGTATCCTTTTGTTCTCCAATTGAACCAGTACTACGATTTTTAGAATAGTTAAAGACATTATGGATTAAGGACTGTATTACGGGCAAGACAGGCATCAAATTTGTATGCTTTTAAAAAGTAGATATCGTTGTAGACTATCAATAATAAAATCATGTTTTCTTGAAACGTTCGTTTTGATACTCAGCATAGTTTAAAGGAGATAAATCTAGAATTTAGACGATGAAGATCGCAGTCTTCTCGGACATACACTCAAACCGCCACGCTCTGCAGACCGTCTTGGAAACCATCGAAAAAGAGAGTGTGGACGTAGTTGCATGCGCGGGCGACCTCGTGGGCTACGGCCCCCATCCCAACGAGGTCATCGACGAGATCAAGCGCAGAGGGTTCCCAACCATCATGGGAAACTACGATGAAGGCGTCGGCTTCGACAGGGACGACTGCGGTTGCGCCTACAGTACCCCCGTCGAGGTGGAGACCGGCCGCGCATCCCTTCAGTGGACGAAGGCCGAGGTGACCGCAGACAACAAGGCGTTCCTCCGGAGCCTGCCCAGCCAGGTCCTCTGGGAGCGAGAGGATGAGAGAATCCTGATGGTGCACGGCAGCCCCAGGAGGATCAACGAGTACCTCTACGAGGACCGGAGGACCGACACCATCGAGCGCATGCTTAAGCCCCTCGACATCGACGCGTTGATCATGGGCCACACCCACCTCCCGTACCACCGGATCGTCGACGGTGTCCACTTGATCAACGACGGGAGCGTGGGCAGGCCCAAGGACGGCGACACACGAGCTTGCTACGCTGTAATAGACACCGGGGACGATTACAGGGTCGAGTTCAGGAGGGTGCCCTACCCGGTCGAGGAGGTGGCCGAGGCGATGAACGAGAGGGGGCTGCCCAGATGGCTCTCGGAGTATCTCAGGTACGCCGGTAAGATGCCATAACGAAAAGGGAAGACACCGTACCTAAATTCACGATTGGACGATCAGCATTAGAATCGTTGAAAGCTCAACAAGTCAACTCAAGTAACCGGTTATTATATAGCGATCACTTGGATGCTCATTCTTCAGAGCATTTCCATCTTTTATTTTCGAATTATAATCAATATCAAAGATTCGTCCTGCATGCCAATCGTCGCAGTCGTCATCCCGACATTGAACGAGTCGGGAACAATAGGAACTCTCGTTGAGGGTCTTCTTGCACACAGAGAGCATTTTCAGATGGAGATCATCGTGATGGATGACGGAAGCACGGACGGCACGATGGAATCCATCCAAACTCTGAACAAGAGACATGGGGGCATCACACTCATCGAACGGGGAAAGAAGCTCGGCTTCGGCACCGCCATCAGGGACGGCCTCAGTTATGCCTTGAACAGCCAACCATTCCAAGACTGCGTGGTGACGATGGACGCCGACCTATCCCACGACCCTGAAGACCTCCCATCGCTTGTCAGAGCATGCTCCCAGGACACGCTGGTCATCGGCAGCAGGTACGTCCAAGGAGAGAAGAGACATGGCTGGAGCCCATACACGAAGGTGATCTCATGGGGGGCCAAGCTGCTCGCCAGAGCCTTCACAGATGTATCAGCAAGGGACTGCACCTAAGGCTACAGATTCTATGGCGCAAACTCGGTCGCTGAGGTCCTTCAAGACCTCAACAGCATGGGGTACGACATCCAGCTCGAGGACTTGTCCAGGATAGCCACCAGGGGCTTC
>DATLAV010000220.1:0-6314 GCA_035527235.1 Patescibacteria group bacterium
GCTCTGACATGTCCGCGTAGACCCTGCCAGGCTCCGAGACGCCGTGGAGGGCCTGGACGATGGGGCTGGGGATGGTGTAGATGAAGGGCATCCCATAGAGGTCCCGGGACAGGATCTCGACGCACCTCAAGGCCTCCCTGAGCTCCTTCCGCGGGTCGAGGACCCAGAGCCTCTCCCAGTCCTTGGTCTCCTTGACGGCGACCTCGACGGTGGACGGGGACTCGCCGTTGTCCTCCCAGTGGAATCTGGAGCCCCACTGGCCTGCCATGAACCTGTAGTAAGGGGTGACCTTGAGGAGGTCCATCTTGTAGTCCAGCGCCCTGAGGAGCGCCATATGGGCCCTCGCCGACTCCTCACCGTCCCTGTTCGCCTTCTCCCAACTGTAGCTCCTCAGGAAGGGGACGGCCGGGAAGTGGCCCCAGAGGGCCCAGGGTACCCTGTCGGGCACCTCCCTATGCATCGCGGCCATGACACGCTCGTATCTCTCCGAACTCATGGGCATCAATGTAAATGGGCGCCTCTCACTTTAAAAGAGGGTCCGTCCTCCGGCGACCTTCACAGCCATCCGACGAAGGGTCGTAACCTGATGGGGTACAATTAATGTATGAGAAATTTAACTGATGATAAAAACAGGTCGTCACAGGTCTCGAGTCTCCGATCAAACCTAATCGAGGTTGACCTCCGAGATGAGATCCCCCAGACGCCCATAGAGCTCGGGGATATCATCCGGGAACCTGATCCAATAGAGCTCGAACTCGATGGGTCCAGGGGTACCGTCGGAGGGAGTGAGTTCGTCGTGGATCCACCTCTCGGGGGCCGCACCTTTGTAAACCAGATGGTAGTAGTGCCTCCTCTCGAGCCCGTGACCCATCTCGGTGAAATCGTACTCCCTCGAGCCCAAGAACGCATTCAAGGTGAGCCCGTCCAGGCCGGACTCCTCGTGGGCCTCCCTAAGGGTGGCTGCCTCAGGCTTTTCCCCCTTATTGACCGAACCACTGGGGACCTGGATGCCCGCCTCGGGGTGCTCCGTGTGCCTGAAAACCAGGAGCCTCTCCCACTAGGTCACGTAGGCGACGACCTTCTCCCTCATGGCTCTCACATGCGCAAAATGTCTGAACGGTACTCATTTATAGCTATACGACCCCTCGTCGGGCTTCCCCAGTAAGGTCTATAAATACCCTCACACTTTATTACTCAAATTCTGAGGAGTTTGATGAAGTACAGAAAGTTCGGGAGGTTGGACTGGGAGCCCTCGGCGCTGGGATTCGGCGCCATGAGGCTGCCCATCGTCGGCGACGACTCGAGCAATATCGACGAGCCTCTCGCAATCGAGATGATCAGGTACGCCATAGACCATGGCGTCAACTACGTCGACTCGGCCTACGGCTATCACGGTGGGAACAGCGAGCGCATCGTAGGGAAGGCCCTCAAGGACGGATACCGGGAGAAGGTAAAGCTCGCCACCAAGATGCCGACTTGGCTCACCAAGAGCTACGATGACTTCGACAGGTACCTTAACGAGCAGCTGGAAAAGCTGCAGACGGACCGCATCGACTTTTACCTGCTCCACGGCCTAAATAAGCAGAGGTGGCCAGTCCTCGAGCCCCTCGACGTGACCGGCTGGGCGGAGACCGCAATAGCGGACGGCAGGATAGGGCACATCGGCTTCAGCTTCCACGACGACCTGGAGACGTTCAAGAAGATCGTCGACTACTACGACTGGACGTTCTGCCAGATACAGTACAACTACATGGACACCGAGTATCAGGCCGGCACGGAGGGGCTGAGGTACGCGGCAGCCAAGGGTCTCGCCTTCGTCATCATGGAGCCCATCGCCGGAGGCAGGCTCGCTGTCCCCCCGCCGTTGGACATCCAGTCCATCTGGGAGGAGGCGGACGTGAAGAGGACGCCTGCAGAGTGGGCGCTCCAGTGGGTCTGGAACCAGCCCGAGGTCTCCGTCGTCCTCAGTGGCATGACCGCTATGCAGCACGTAGTCGAGAACGTCGAGAGCGCAGGCAGGTCGGGAGTTGGGACGCTCACCGAGAAGGAGCTGGAACTGGTGGCCCGTGTACAGGAGAAGTACGGTGAGTTGGGCTTCATCGGCTGCACCGAGTGCAGGTACTGCCAGCCTTGCCCCGAGGGAGTCGTCATCCCCGAGATATTTTCCCTCGTCAACGAGTTCTACGCGAGCGACAGGGACGACGCCGTCAAGGCCAGGTACGCCGAGGAGATACCTGAGGATGCTAGGGCGTCCAAGTGCGTCAGGTGCGGCGCATGCGAGGAGCTCTGCCCCCAGAACCTGCCCATAAGGAACCTGCTGAAGAACGCCACTCGAACCTTCGAGGGCAGAAGATAGCCCTCCAACCCTTCTTATTTCAATGATTTTGTACCGGTCGGGAGAACACCTTTTCAGGTATGATGGAGATAATAGTATATTTAGGAGAAGGGAGACCGCCCGATGGAGTTCGATCTCGAGAGCTATCAGCCGCTTCCGGTGCGATATGAGCTCAGGTACGTCATGCTTAAGAAGCTCGAGGAGGGGGAGGACCCCCTGCCCGACATCCAGGGGAGAGAGGAGACCAAGCGGGACCTGATCAGGGCCGTGCTGAGCAACAGCCACCCCTATCTTGTCTCCAGGGAGGGGACTGGGAAGACCCGCCTCGCCGAGTCCCTCGCCAAGCTCCTGCCCCCCGTTCCCAAGGTCAAGGGCTGCCCCTATAACTGCGACCCCAAGTGGCCCCTGGAGTGGATGTGCCCCAGCTGCCGTGACGAGGAGGACCATGAGATCGAGTTAATCTCGGGGAGGCAGAGGTACAGCCGCATCCAGGGCAACGAGTACACCAACGAGGCGAAGATCCTTGGGGTCAAGGACATCCAGGCTATCGTCCAGGGGGACAGCCCCACCGACCCCCGGGCCTTTATCGGCACCGGGGTGCTGAGGGGGAACAGGGGCATCGTCGTCGTCGATGAGCTCCCCGCCATCCCCACGAAGGTTCAGGTGCTCTTCCACCCGATGCTCCAGGAGAACAAGATCATCTTAGAGGAGTACGCCTGGGAGCGCCCCATCGACCTCTTCTTCATCGCGACGGGCAACCCTACGGGATTTGCCCACGTTAACAGGATCCCTGAGCCCCTCCTCGACCGACTCGAGCTCATCCCCATGGGCCTCCCAGCCGAGTTGGTGGAGAGGGAGATCATGAAAAGGGAACGGTTCAGGGTCTACGACGACTTCTACCGGGAGGGCGAGGAGGCACCGGTCCTCAAGCCCCTCTACATCAAACCCGTCGCCTTGAGGAGGAGGGTGGCGGCGCCTTGGTGGATCATCGACGTCATAGTGAAGGCGTCAAGGTACACGAGGGACTGCCCCAACATCGACAGGGGGGCCAGCATCAGGGGCAGCATCAAATCCCTCGACCACACCTACTCGACGACGGAGATGCGGGGAGGGAGGGTCTCGAGCCTCAGCGACGCCTCCAGCGGCCTCTACCTCGCCCTCAGGGGTCGGGTGCGCATCAGGGCGGACCTCATCGGATTCGCCGACAGCCCCGGTGACGTCATGAACAAGAATAACGAGGTCGTCGAGGACGTGATATGGTACGCCGTCAGGGACGTCGGGGAGAGGATCCTAGCAGGTCTCGACGTCGGGAAGAGCGCCCTAGCCAGGGAGCTGAGCGAATTCCTCTCCGCCGAGGGGGGCGTCAGGGAGAGGCTTGAGGGCCACCCAGCCGTCGCCGAGGCCCTGAGATGGATGTCGGAGTCCGCGCCTCCGTCGGGCTCCAGCCCGGTCAACGGCCTCGAGGAGCAGCTGAAGACCGCCTTTCAGGGCACCGACCCCGAGGCGCAGGAGGAGTACCTCCTTTCAGGCCTTGAGATGCTGGCGAACGCCCTGGTCATCCAGAAGGCCGCTGATCCCTCCACGTTCAGCCGAGTGTTTATACCGAGACGGATGGAAGTCTGATGCAGACCGTAGCCAGGCCCACGCCCTGCAGCGACCTCGGGAGCAGCCAGCTGGACCTGCTCCGTGAGATCGCCAAGATGCAGATGGGCCAGGGTCTCGACTACGACTCCAAGATCATGGACAGGGCGAGGAGGAGATCCCAGAAACGCTTCGAGGGCGCCCAGAGGGACAAGGAAGAGCTTGAGTCCGAGCTGGAGCATCTCGAGGCGGAGCAGATGCAGCAGGCGATCCAGCAGCTTCTCAAGCAGGGAGCGGACACCGACGAGCTGCTAGAGTCCTTGGAGTCTGACGAGGGGCGGAGGAGGCTGAGCGCCAGGATCACCCAGCTCAACCAGGAGTCCCAGGGGCTGACGAAGGAGGACTTCGACGACGTCCTGTCCGAGTTCGACAGGAGGGGGCTCACCTACGCCAAGAAGCCTAGGGTGACCCTCACCTCCAAAGGGGCGCAGCTCCTCGGCCAGGGCTTCCTTAGCCGGGTGCTGCAGAGGCTCTCCAGGAAGGGCGTCGGTCCCCACAGGATCCAGGACATCGGCCACGGCCCCTGGGTTGCGTCGTCGCTGCGCCCCTACGAGGTCGGGGACCCCTACGAGAGGCTAAGTATCATCCACAGCCTTCTGGCGGCCCTTGAGAGGGGCGGCAGGTTCAGCGAGATAGGGATCGACGACTTCCGGGTCTTCGAGGCGATCCACAGCACGGAGGTCCAGTTCGGCGTCCTCGTCGACCAGAGCGCCTCGATGAACCGGGGGAGCAAGCTGGAGGCCGCAGTAGAGACGGCGCTGGCGATGTCGGAGCTCATGAAGACTCAGTTCCCGGAGGACCGCCTGAGGCTCTACGCCTTCTCCGAGGAGGTCCGAGAGGTGGAGCCCTGGGAACTGCCGGGGATCGCCGTCCCCATGGGGTACACTGACATCAGGGCCGCCCTCATGGCGTTCAGGCGCTCGGTGACCCACGAGTCGGGGAACAAGCAGGCCAACCTCATCACCGACTCAGCCCCAAACTTCGAGGAAGACGAGTACATCGGCTTCGAGAGGGCTTTCGCCGGGCTCCTGGACGAGGCGAGACGCTACAGGGCCTCCGGAATAACCCTGAACATAGTGATGCTCGACGACGACCCCAGACGCACCGAGATGGCCCAGAAGCTGGCCCAGGAGAACCTCGGCAGAGTCTTTTTCGTACGCCCCGGGGAGCTGGGGGACGCCATCGTCGAGGACTACCTGATCTCCAAGAGGGAGTACCTGCGCCTCTAAACCGGACGAGCGACTACCACCATCGATTTGCTGGACTCGTCGAACTCATGTCTCTCGTGATCGCCATAACAGTTCAGTATCTTGAAGCCGGCCATCTCGAGCAGCGTCTTTATTCCCTCCGGGGAGTGAATGTAGACATCGGTGCCGTCGAAGTACCTCTCAGTTATCCTGCCGTCCTCGGTGAGATCGTACCAAAGGTTGACGGACATGATGCTCCTCTCGGGATACGTCTTATGATACCCCGTGCGGACCACGAGCCTGTGCTCGTCCAGGGTCTTCCTCTCGACGAACCAACCGCTGTCGGGCTTCAGCTCAGGGACGTGGGCAAGGTCGAAGGTGTAGACTCCGCCCGGTGCAAGGTGCCTCCTTATGTTGCGGAGAGCGGCTGCCTGTTCCTCCCTCTCCATTATGTGGTCGAAGCTATAGCTGGGGAAGTAGATGAGCCCGAAGGCTTCTTCCAGGTGGAAGTCCCTCACGTCCGCGAGCTCAATGTGGAGGCGCTCTTGGACCTCTCTCGGCTCCATTCCGATGTTCGCCCTGGCTGCATTCAGCATGTAGGGGGACCTGTCAATCCCCCAGGTCTCAATCCCCTCCCTCGCGAGCTGGATGGCGACTCGGGCCGTACCGACTCCGAGTTCAAGGGCCTTCCCCCCCTGCTCGCGGGCGAGTTCGAGGTAGAAGTGTGCGTCGGTCTTGGTGTCGAAGAGGTCATAGAACCTCTCCGCCCCCTCGCGGTAGCTCATCTAGTCTCAAATGTCATCTGAGTAACTACCATTTATCCATTTTTAAGATGAGGGAGAATGTGTGTGTCCTCCTTAACCCGAGGAAACAAATAAGTGTCACCGACGTAAATACCAACCGTCCCCCCAGGCGACGATCTCGCCGGGGAAAGGATCCGAGTCCGCCGGCCTCACGCAGTGGGGCCTTCTGAGGTAGGCTCGTGTCGTGCAACCCTAGGTTAGGAAATACATGGTCAATCTTAGGTTCATGGGTGGAACCCATGAGGTAGGTAGAAACGCGGTTCTCTTGGAGTCCGCTCAGAAGAAGCTGCTCCTCGACTACGGTGTTAAGATAGGGGACAAGCCGAACTTCCCTGGTCACATCAGGGC
>DATLAV010000221.1:0-29940 GCA_035527235.1 Patescibacteria group bacterium
TGGTATCGGGAGGGGGCGCAGGCGTCCTTCTCCGTGACCCCCGGCGTTGTGGCGCTGGGCGCGGGCGAGAGGGCGGTGTTCAGGGGCTGGTCGCTGGAAGCCCTCCCGGAGGAGACGTCGGTGTCCGTCAGCATATACAGGGACGTCGAGGCCGCTGCTCTCTGGACGAGGCAGTTCTCGCTCTCCCTGGGCGTGGAGCCGGAGGAGGTGGAGGCTCTCCCCGAGGTCACGCCGTCCGGGGAGTGGTTCGACGAGGGAGCGGAGCTGGCCTGTCAGGCGCCCGAGGTGGAGGGTTTCGACCTCATCGGGTGGACTGTTGACGGAGACGATCTGGGGACGAATGCCTCCTCCGTCGAGGTGGTGATGGACGCGGCACGCAGTCTGGTAGCAAACTTTAATGCCTCGGCGCCTGAGCCTGAACCGGAACCCGAGCCAGAGCCTGAGCCCGAGCCTGAACCGGAGCCGGAACCCGAGCCAGAGCCTCGGGGGATACCCGGATTCCCATATGTATCGGTTGTGTTGGGCCTCCTGGTGGGAGTGCTCCTGTTGCTGGTGGGCAGGTCGGGGAGGAGCTAGACCTCTCCGGGCTGTCCTCCGGCATGAAAGAGTATTTAACGGGTTGGCTCATACCTTTTTTCGATTGATTATGGCCGGGTTCGTCAGAGTCGCTGATATACTCGATGGCGCTCACGACGGTGAGCAGGTGAGGCTTCGGGGCTGGCTCTATAATAAGCGGAGCAGCGGGGGGATCCAGTTCCTCTCGGTGAGGGATGGGACTGCTGTGGTCCAGTGCACCCTGAACTGGCGGGACCTCGGGGAGGAGGTCTTCAGGGAGGTGGAGGGGCTCCCGCTGGAGTCCACCGTCGTTCTGGAGGGCGTGGTGAACGTGGACGAGAGGGCTCCGGACGGCCGTGAGGTCTCTGTGGGGAGCGTGGTGGAGGCAGTGGCGGCGATGCTGGACTTCCCCATCACGAAGCAGGAGCACGGCGTCGAGTTCCTCATGGATAACCGGCATCTCTACGTGCGGAATCCGAAGATTCAGGCTGTGATGCGGATCCGGGCGAAGTTCATGGAGGTGGCCCGGGACTGGTTCCGGGACCACGACTACACGGAGACCCAGAGCCCCATGTTCATCACGGCGGCCTGCGAGGGGGGCAGCACCCTGTTTAACGTGGAGTACTTCGAGAGGGAGGGGGTCTACCTGAGTCAGAGCTGGCAGCTCTACGCCGAGGCGATGATCTCGTGCCTAGGTAAGATCTACACGATAGCGCCGAGCTTCCGTGCTGAGCCGAGTCGGACGAGGAGGCACCTGTCGGAGTTCTGGCACATGGAGGTGGAGGAGCCCTGGCAGGACTTGGCGGGGATCACGAATGTCGGTGACGAGCTGGTGATCCACATCGGGCACACGCTGGCGAGGGAGATGCCGAGGGAGCTGAAGCTGGTGGGCCGTGACCCGGATGACCTGCTGAAGCTTGAGGCGCCCTTCCCGAGGATTACCTACGACGAGGCGGTGGAGACGGTGCAGGAGGGGGGCGTCGAGATGTACTGGGGGGACGACTTCGGGTGGCAGCAGGAGGGGCCCCTGACGAGGAGGTTCGAGACGCCCTTCTGGATCGTGGGCTTCCCGACGGGGATCAAGCCGTTCTACCACTTGCCGGACCCCGCGAGGCCTGACGTGACGCTCTCAGCCGACTTGATGGCGCCTGAGGGGTACGGTGAGATCATCGGGGGTGGACAGAGGGTGCACGACCTGGGGCAGCTGCTGCAGAGGATCACCGATGACGGGCTGGACCCCGAGGACTACAGCTGGTACATCGACCTGAGGAGGTGGGGTACGGTACCCCACAGTGGCTTCGGCCTCGGAGTCGAGCGGGTGGTCATGTGGATGTGTAAGCTGGATCACATCAGGGACGCCATCCCGTTCCCGAGGGATATGAGGCGGGTCTTCCCCTAGCAGTACCCCCTGTCCCCTTTTTTATAACCTGTTTTGCGTCTCCTTTCTGCGTAGGGGTCTCTGGAATCGCTTAGTTGAGTTATTTTTCCGTATTTTTTTATACTATTAGATATTTTTCTATATGTTTTTGTATCGGGCGTTGTTAGCTAATTTTGGGTGTTTGTGTGGGGGTTGATTTCCTGGGGAGGTTGGTTGCGGGGAACAGGTTGACGGTACCCGTTGAGGTGAGGTGGAGGTTCAAGCTGGAACCCGGGGAGATGTATCACGTCAGGCTGAGTTTCATGGAGTGGGGCTCCGCGGAGTTCTACGCCAAGCTGCAAAAGGGGGGGCAGCTGACGGTGCCTATTGAGGTCGTTGAGTCTGCGGAGCTGGAGAGGGGTGAGATGATGAAGGTCAGTATTCAGGTTGATGAATAGAGCCCTAACAAATCCTGCCTGAGTAATTTTATAGGGTAGAATTTGCCTTCGACTTTAACCTCCGCCAGAGCATCTGAGATGCCCTCCACTTCCCCAAGAACGCAGTTCCCAGGTGGTCTAAAATATAACCCACACACACCCTGACGAGGGTTGGAGAGATGTAGAGCTTGTGCAAGGTTCGACGGCAAGGGTACAAGGGTTCATTCAGAACCCGAAATATTGGGTTCTCTCATCGAAGCTATGTATTCCAGTTTGCCCGTGCTCCGCTGGAGTACTCGCATCATATTAATTAGTACCATATCCATGATATCCACGCGAGTGAACAGTCTGAATTCTGAAAAAGGGAAGAAGAATGCCACGGATCTCGTCATCAAACGATCCAAGGAGATATTCGGCTACACCCCCGAGGAGAAATCCGACGAGAACATTGAATGGATGCTGCGTAACGGATACATTAAAGAAAAAAAATACAAGCGTGGCACGCGAGGGAGACGGTGAAAGTCAGAGTTCACGTGAGTTATGTGTAAGTTAATTCATATGCCCGAACTAATTACGTAGTCTGTAATTACATCCTGTTAATGGGATGGAAGAAATAAAATTTAACCCCACACAATTTAAATATGGAAAAACCGAGTGTGGCAAAATAAAGAAGAAAGTAGGATGATATTGCTCTGTCATTTATTGCTTCGAACTATAGAGCCCAGCCTGTGGGCTAGAATATCTGCTTTTTCATAGACATCAGGACCGATCTGAGGGATCAAGTTAGGCTGAATCTCGTCGAGGAAACAATGCCTGCTGACAACGGCTGCGCGCGCGCGCGCCCATCAGATCCTATTGAGTAGTGCGCGTGATCAGGATAAAATATATATCATGTCTCCTAGCACAAGTTAGAGCCCATCTTAGAGCTGAAGCCACACATGAAAAGGGAGAAAATGTACCTCATCGTGGTCGGCCTTCTCTTCGTCGAGTCTTTGGCCGGCGTCGTCTGGGGCATCCAGAGGGGGCTCTCATCCTTGTTCGCGAAAGAGATCCTGATGATAACCTCCTTCACTCAGATAGGCATGGTAACGTCTGTCTTCGGCATCACAAAGTCCCTCACCAACCTGGGGATGGGCATCCTCTCGGACCGAGTCGGGAGGAAGCCTGTCATCATCGTTGGTGGCATAGTCTCTGCCCTCGGCGGAATGGTGATCGCATCGGCGAACAGCTTCGCCAGTATGCTCCTGGGCACCGCCCTCATTGGGCTGGGTGGCGGAAGCACATTCGTGGGGATAATGGTCGCTATGACTGAGGCGATCCCCTCCCGTATCGGCCTCGCGATGGGCCTCTTCCAGCTCGCGGCCTACGGAGGCTCCACGCTTGGTACATCCCTCGCCGGATACCTAGCCGTGGCCTACGGCCTAAGGCAGCCCTTCACAGTCCTCATGATCATCTCAGCCGTCGGAGCTGTCGCAAGCTTTCTATTCGTACCAGAGACCAACGTGCTCCGAGAGGATGAGAGCACAAGACCCAGGGAGAGAGTGAAGATCACGTCCTACATCGGGCAGCTGGGGCCGATGTACTTCGCAGGATTCAGCAGCAAGATCATGGACAGCCTCGTCGTCTCTTTCCTCCCCCTCTACCTGACTGGGCTTGGGATGGACATTGGGAGGGTCTCCACGGTCATGTCAGCCTTCACGTTCTCCTGGGCCCTCCTCCAGCCCCTGACAGGCCACACCTCGGACAAGCTCGGGCGGAAGAAGATAATAGTTGTTGGCCTCGCGGGTTCAGTGATCAGCGTCGCCTCCTTCACGTTGACGAGTAACTTCACGCTCCTCGTCGCCTGCTCACTCTTGCTTGGAGTTGAGGCAGCTTTCTTTTACACGCCCCTTGTCGCCATGGTTAGCGACATCGCCCCCTCCGAGCACGAGGGCACCCTGATAGGGAGCTACCGCTTCTTCAGGGATATGGGATACTTCGTCGGCCCACTCCTACTGGGAGTCATAGCTGACAACATGGGGCTCACCACTGCATTTTATGCTACATCGCTAATATTGCTCGCAGCGATGGTCTCCATCCAGATCCAAGCGAAGGAGACTATTGAGAGAGCCAATGTTCGAGAGAGGCTCAGTTCCGAGTAGTCTAGAGGTAGGCTTGAACCACCGACCTTGCGCACGCAATTGAGCTTCATCTTGAATAGGCTCTTATAAAGAATAGGTACAATTCATGCAAAAGCCCTTTCTCTCACTATTGTGTGGGAGCATGGAAAGAGTAAGAGAGATTGAAAAAAGGAAGTTAGAGTTTAGATGCGTTCAAGCTTGTAGACGACAGGCCTAAGCCCGTCGGCGCAGCAGACCACAGCTTTTCCCTTCTCCTCGGACCACGGGTAGTCCCCGCCGAACATGAGCATCCTCACGGGGCTCTTGATCGTCGTCCACGCCCAGTGGCAGAAACCCTCGGGCATCTCCATGTCGAGGTTCACCGTGAACTCCTGCCCCTCGTGATGCCTCTCACAGGGGGGCATGGGCCTAGACTGCTTGATCGGGCTCGTCTCGAAGACCTCCTTCGGGTCGAAGACCCTGAGGACGGTTATCTTCACCTTCGTTTCAGACATGGATACCCATCTCACCCCACAGGTTGATAACAATTACCCAGAGTCGGGGTGATGCGTCGAGCAGCTCCGAGGGCCTCTAGGGTACGTGCACTCGACTTTTATTTGATTCAAACCAATGGGTAGGCATGCTGAAAATCGAGAGATACCCCGACCTGGAAGAGGCCCTCGACGAGAACATGATAAAGGACATCGACCACGTCCTCATCCGGCACTCCTATAGACAGGGAAGACACATACTCCCCCACATTCATCCCTACGACGATGAGTACGTGATCGCCTCCAGAGGCCACTTCAGGATATCCTCGGAGGGAACCGAAAAAGTGTTCGACCTCGAAGGGAGCGAGGTCGTCGTGATTTACCACCCCGCTGGAAGGGACCACGGCCTAGAGGTGCTGAGCGAGAGGCTAGACTACTTCGTCATGAGAAAAAAGGTCTAACCTAGCTTGGCGCTAGGGACGCCTTGCCCGTTCCCCGGGCCTCCTCATAGAGAGATATATGTCGCCATTCTATTGAGATCGTATGCCACCTGACGTCTCCGAGTTAATCGAGATCTTCCAGCGCCTCAAGAAGATGCTGAGGGAGTACGAGGACGGGCTGAAGCCCAAGTTCGATCTTGACAGCAAGTACGATCTCTGGTCGTTCAAGGACTTAGAGATCGCTGGACGGAAGCGCAAGATGGTCTCCTTTGCATCCATCATCATCCAGAGCAGTTACGTGGGCCTCTACTACATGCCGGTGTATACTGACACGGATCTCACGAAGGTCTTCGAACCCGACCAGCTGAAGCTCCTGAAGGGGAAGTCCTGCTTCCACATCAAGAAACTTGACGAGAGCCTGGATGGGCAGATTAGGGAGGCCCTCGAGAAGGGACACCAGCTATACAAGAAACGGGGCTGGATATAACTCACCGTTCAGGAATAGGGCGTGATGCATTGAAGATCACGACCATAATTGGCTTCGTCACGGCTTTCATCATCCTCCTGCTACTCTTCCTTTTCAGCGTTATAGCTTGGGAGCTCTACCGACGGGATTTCAGGTGATTGTGAGCTCGCACGAGCGATGAAGGTCTTATTTTACTCGTTGTAGATGGGATTGGACCACGCCTTCCTCCCCTCGAAGTCGGTGACCTCGATTCTTACGTACGTCTCCCCCCTCCTCCCCTGGTACTCAGCGCCCGTCAACGATGCGCCCTCGGAGTAGAACTTCATCCCGAGGGATGGCGTCGAGACGAAGGAGATCTCCCTCACCGGCGAGCACTCGAGGGAGATAACCCCATCACCGTCAATCGTTATGTCCCTGATCTCGGGGCCGTTGCTCGAGTAGAATAGCCCCCTCCGGATGCTGGACATTATGTTCTCGGCTGTCAACGACTCGGATCTGACGTATATCCAGGCGACCGCCGCGTCGAAGGGCAGCAGGGGCCTCTCCACTCCGTGGTGGTCGTCCACCGCGTAGATCCACGGGTGCCTCCCCGAGACGATGACGCCGTCGATGTGGGAGTCCGAGAGCCCGGTGTTCGTCTCGAAGTCGCAACCCGTGTTGTAGATCTCGACGCCGTGGTAGCCCTCAAGGGCCATCAGGTCTTCATGGCTCAGCCCCGACCAGTAGGGGTGGGCGAGGATGGTGATGCCCTCTCTCCGGTTGATCTCGTCGATGACGATCTGGGGGTCGAGGTCCATGTCAGCGTCCTTGAAGGGTAGCGTCTCCTCGACGCCCAGGGCCACCAGGTGGAAAGGCGTGTTCGCGTGGCTCCTCCCGACGGAGACCTCCTCCCCCGGTATCAGGAGGAAGCCTGCGTCGCCCAGCCCCTCGACATCCGTGACGACGCCGTGATCCGTGATGGATAGAAAGTCGTACCCCGCCCTTGAGTAGATCTCAACGAGCTGATCCGGCGTCCTCGAGCCGTCCGACTCCGTCGAGTGGGTGTGGACGTTCCCCTTGAACCAGTGCCCCTCAGCCCTGAACGGGTTGACGTAACTGCGCCTCATAGTCCTAGATACTGTGCGAACGACGGATAATCCTTTGTAACGCCCGGGAGGCCAGATGTGAAGGTCGTCTGACGGTGGGCTCTCAGCCCTCCTTGAGGCTCGGAAGTGTCCAGACGTGGATACTCACCGCCGAGGCGATGAGAAGCAGCAGTGCTGAGACCGCCAGGCCCTCGACCACGACGACGATCGAGAACAGGATCATGAACCAGAGGAAGAGGATCGTGTAGACCTTCTGCCTCCTGCTGATCCCCCTGCCCTCCACGTAGTTTCTGAGGTACTCGCCGAAGTAGGGATTCTCCATAATCCACCTGTGCAGCCTCTTGGAGCCCCGGAGGTAGCAGGCAGCCGCCAGGAGCAGGAACGGCGTGGTCGGCAGCACAGGGACGACAACCCCCACGAGCCCGGCGGCTAGGAAGATCGTCCCGCACACGACGAAAAAGACCTTTTTAACGTTCCCCGAGATGCCGCCCAATGTAATCACTATAAAAAAGGAGGGTTGGAGTTATTGACCTGCCCTGCGCTTTACCTCTTCGATGTCCAGCCCCAGCCCCTTGGCCACCCTGGTACCGTACTCCTCGTGGACCCGGTAGAAGAGGGCCGTCTGACGGAGCTGTATCTCCTTCTTCGCCGCTCCGAGGTGGCCGACGATGTTCCCCACGAGATGGTTGCGGTCGACGTCCGTCATCACCTTCTCGTAGAGGGTCCTCGGCTGCACGAAGTCACTGTTGGGATGGCTGTAAGCGTGGCGGGTCAGGACGCCTGAGACGTCGACGTTGGGCCACTTGGCGGACATGTCGGGTCTCGGGCCCTCGAAGCTGTTGGGGTAGTAGTTGGGGGCGCCCTCGAAGCCTGTGTCCCGGCGCATGGAGCCGTCCCTCTGGTAGTTCATCACCGCGGCCTTGGGGGCGTTCACCGGGAGCTGCTGGTAGTTGGCGCCGAGCCTGTACCTGTGGGCGTCGTGGTAGGCAAAGAGCCTCCCCTGAAGCATCTTGTCGGGCGACGGAGCGATCCCCGGGACGAGGTTCCCCGGCGAGAAGGCAGCCTGCTCGACGTCGTTGAAGTAGTTGGCGGGGTTCCTGTTGAGGACCATCCTCCCCAGTGGGATCAGCGGGTAGTCGCCGTGGGGCCAGACCTTAGTCACGTCGAAGGGGTGGAACCTGTAGTCCTCCGCATCCTCGGGCTTCATGATCTGGACGTGGACGTTCCACGCCGGGTAGTCGCCCCTCTCGATAGCGTTGAACAGGTCACGGGTGGCGTGGTCGGGGTCCTTCCCCTTCATGGTCTCCGCCTCCTGGGCGGTCAGGTTCTGGATGCCCTGGGCGGAGATGAAGTGGATCTTCACCCAGACGTACTCGCCCTCCTCGTTGTACCACATGAGTGCGTGGCCGCTGAAACCGTGCATGTGCCTGAAGGACTTGGGGGTCCCCCTGTCGGAGAACAGTATCGTGACCTGGTGGATGGACTCCGGGGTGAGGGACAGGAAGTCCCAGAACATGTCGGGGTCCTTGGCGTTGGTAACCGGGTTCCTCTTCTGGGTATGGATGAAGTCTGGGAACTTTATGGGGTCGCGTATGAAGAAGACGGGGGTGTTGTTCCCCACGAAGTCGAAGTTACCCTCCTCCGTGTAGAACTTTACGGCGAAGCCCCTCGGGTCCCGCTCAGCGTCAGCGGATCCCCTCTCCCCTCCAACGGTGGAGAACCGCGCGACGACGTCGGTCCTCTTCCCGACCTCTGAGAGGAACTTGGCCTTCGTGTAGTTGCTCAGGTCGTTGGTGACCTCGAAGTATCCGAACGCACCCGCTCCCTTGGCGTGCACTATCCTCTCTGGGATGCGTTCCCTGTTGAAGTGAGCGAGCTTGTCGATGAGGTGGACGTCCTGGATGGCGACCGGCCCCATGGGCCCCGCCGTGATGCTGTTCTGGTCGTCGTCGACTGGAGCGCCTGCGCTGGTGGTCAGTCTCTTTTTCTTTTCCATATTGAGAAATCCTCCAAGTAATACTCCTTAATGGCATAAAATAAAACGTTACCTTCAAATTTATCATGTGATTTAGGTCCGGGCTTAGACGGCATCCCGAGGCAACCTGAAAACGGGGGCTTTCACAACACGAATAAGCGTCTTCATCATCTAAAGGACGCTGTAATCTAAGCCTTCCCTTGGGGGCAGGGAGGCTAGGGGCTTATGGGCTTGTAGAACTCCTTGAGGCAGTCCTGCTCGGTGATGATCGCCTTCTCCTTCGGCTTCCTACCCCGCCGTCGCCCCTCTGAGCCCTCTTCTTGGATACTCATGCCGCATCCTTCCCGTTCACGGTATGCCTCAGGTTTGATAAGAGGAATGCGAGGGAACACCGTGAAACAGCCATTTCATGGAAAGCCGATAAGTATCCCGAATCCCATTCGGGGAGTGACGTTGAGAGAAAGAAAAAGGATGCCCTCTGATCAGGTTTTTCAGGTTAAAGGGGGTAGTTAGAAGCGATATGGGCCTGTCATTAGAGGAGAGGAATGGGCTCCTCGCCTATTGCGGCACCTACTGCGGAGACTGCTTGGGCTATACTGGCGTCATCGCGGGGACCGCGAGGGGCTTCTTGGAGACCCTGGAGAGGTACCGGTTCGGACAGACGGCCGCCTGCGTCTTCCCAGAGGAGCTGAACAACTACAACCTGTTCCTCGAGATGCTCGGGTTCCTGACCGGCCTCGAGTGCACCGGGAGGTGTAGGACGGGGGAGGACGCCGAGACCTCCTGCGAGATAAGGCGTTGCTGCAGGGAACGGGGCTACTACTCCTGCCATGAGTGTGATGAATTCGAGGCCTGCGAGAAGCAGGACGGACACTTCGACGGTCTCCACGCCGAGGCGAACCGGAGGAACCTGAGGTCCATCAGGGAGATGGGGCTGGAGCCCTGGTTGACTGAGGGGAGAAGGCACTGCTACTGGGGGGACGTTGACCCCTCAGGCGGGGCAGCTCAAGGAGCATGACACGAGCCTATCTCACGTATCCTCCCCATCGGCGGCGGCTCCCACGGGGGGCGAAGTTCTCGCACGCATCCCTCTTCTGGTCGAAAACTTTCCGCAGCTTGGTGCAGTAGAACGTCTTCCTAGAGTACTTCCTGCAGTCCTTGCAGGTCTTACCGACCCTGCTCTTATAGGCCTTCTTTTTCCTTATCAGGTTCCTCAGTTTCCAGTTAGTACTCATCAGAGTCGTCTCCAGGTCGGTTTGCCAAAGCTTGAGATCGTTCCCAAGGATTCTTGCTCCCTTCAGCCCTACTCCTGAACGGACTTCCCCTAATAAACCATGGGAGTCGACACTCACTTTTCCGCTTTCCTCAGCATCCTGAGACTCATGGCCACCGCCCACACCCCCACCGCAAGGGCGGAGGCGGTCTCTGGAATGGCGACGCCGTCCCAGCTCGGGGTCCAGACGAGGGCGGCGAAGAGGCCCAGCGCCACCGTGAGGATTGCGAGGCGTCTCTCCTCGCCCCTGTAGAGGTGTGCAGTGAATGCGAAGAGCGCTAGGGGCATCGAAACGAAGAAGCCCACGGAGACGTAGTAGTGTATGCGTCCCGCGGTCTCTGGGAAGACGCCGACGCCCAGCAGGAACGCCGACGCTACGAGGAACATGATCCACCCGACTTGGCCAGCACTGTCGCCGCCCTCCGTCTCCCTCAGCCCAAGGCAGAAGACGGCCATGAGGGTGGCCGTGAGCATGAGGCCGTTGTTGAAGATGAGTGCCGGTGTGCCCCTGACGCCGAGATCGCTCAGAGCGTTCCCGGTCCAGCTGAACCACGGAGCCGAGCTGATGGCCAGAAAGATCACGATGAAGCCCACGACCGGGGTGATCAAACCCATGTACGCGTACAGCCTGAGGCGTCCCGAGTCCATATCCTATAAGTGTCCGCTTTGAGGTTTAAATGATGCTTTGCATCGGGGCTCAGGCAGGTCTTAGTAAAGTGGGGCTCACCTTGAAGAGGAAGAGCCTGCAAGGACTCACTGCATGCCGGGGAGCTCTTGTCTCTTCACCATCCACGCTCCCAGGGTGACGGACCAGACACCGAAGGCGAGGGAAGAGACGAACTCGGGTACCGCCGGTGCCCCCATGCCCAGGGACCAGGCGATGAGGGCGACCCCCCCTGCGAGCACGGTGACGTAGCTGAGCCTCATCAGGTCCTTCCTCCTCAGATGATACGCGAGGGGGAACATCGAGAGGGCCGTGGTGATGTAGAAACCGTTGACGAGGGCCCTCTGGGCCTCCAGTTCGAACCCGGGTAGGGTCGAGACGAAGAGGAGGGCCGCTCCCATGAGGTTCAACCCGAATCCGGCCTTCCCGACTCGGTTGTCCCTCACCACCTCGTAGATCCCGGCGGAGAAGGCCATCACGCATCCCGCCCACATGAGCCAAGTAGTCCTGAAGAGCAGGGAGCTGGGGGAGTCGTCGAGCAGGTCGACGATTGAGTTCGCCGTCCAGCTAAACCACGGCGCGCCTACGATTGAGAAGAGGGTCCCTGGTATCCCGATGACTGGGCCGGCGATGCCGAACCATCCGAAGAGCCTGACCAGCTTGACGTTCATGGCTAGAACTTACGCCCTTCAGGTTATCAAGTGTTACGAAAACAAGGGGGGAGTTACAGGTAGGTCTTCAGCCCTCTGGACTCTAGGAGCTCCCTTAATCCGCTGGACAGCAGCGCCTGCAGCAGGGCGTAGCCAAGGACCGCTACAGCGATAAGGCTGCTCAGGGTGATGCTGACGATCATTACCAGCCAGACCGGCATGCTCAGACCCATGTCCGGCGGCGGGAAGTAGATCCAGAGGTAGCCCCCGACGACGACGCCGATGGCGACGGAGCCAGCGGTGAGCGCGGGCAGAAGCCTATCCCTGAACCTGAAGATGATGGCTCCAGCCAGGAGGTTGGCGACCGCCCCGAACACGACGTCCACGGCTCCCAGGAAGAAGTATGCGTTCCCTATGAGGGCCCCCAGGGAGACCCCGATCACTGCCGGCCAACCCAGGAGGGCTGCCAGCGGTATGATGCAGTCGGCGATCCTGAGCTGAATCGGCCCGAATGAGACCGGTGCCAGAAATATGACGAGGGCTGCGTAGAGGGCCGCAATCACGGCGGCTAGGCTGATCTTTCTCGTATCCAATGTTTTCCTCCCTACTCCGGGGTATTTTAGGCGGAACGGGTGGGAGGACCCACTCACCCGCCACCACGGTGGAACGCTGACGACTCTTATTATTGTTTCTGAAGAGGGGCCCACGAGGGAAATCACTAAATGGGAATGGGTTCCGTGTATCTTCGAGGTAATCATGATGGATGGTGGATATCCGATCTCCCGCTACCTGAACATCAAATCCGCGAGCTCCCCCCGGTTCTACTCCGACGGCAGGCACGTCGCGTTCCTGACGAACATCACGGGGATGCCTCAGGCATGGAAGGTGAAGGTGGGGGACGAGGCTTACTGGCCTGAGCAGCTCACATTCGAGGCGGAGAGAGTCCAGTGGATCGGCACCTCCCCCGTAGCGGGCGACGACAGGATCATATTCGGGAGGGACATCGGGGGCAACGAAAACGCCCAGCTCTATCTCCTCGACGGCACGATGGAGACCTGCATCACCGCTGGCCACATCGAGGCGATGCACGTTCCCGGGGAATGGTCGAAGGACGGGAAGACGGTCCTTTACGGGGCGAACAGGACGGATAAGCGCATCTTCGACGTCTACATGCAGCCCCTCGACGGCGAGGCTGAGCTAATCTGGCGCAACGACGACTCGGGCTACCCCGTGGGCCTCACGTTCTCGCCTGACGGTGGGCGGGTGGCGTTCACCAGGATGGAGGCATCCTTCCGGCACAGGCTCTACGAGATCGACGTGGATGCGAGGGAGGCCGAGGACCTCTCCCTCGTGGAGGAGTGGGCCCGCTACGCTCTCCTCGGCTACCACGGGGATGGTTCTCTCCTCCTCACGACGGACGTCGCCTCCGACTTCCTCTACATCGCCCGACTGGACCTAGCATCCCGCAAGCTTGAGAGGCTCGTCGAGGCCGACTGGGACGTGAGGGGGCTGAGCCTCTCGCCGGATAACCGCCTCCTCGTCTACGACGTCAACGTGGAGGGGTACTCCGAGCTCTACACACTGAACCTGGAAACCGGGGAGACGATGAAGGCCGACCTCGGGGAAGTCCCGGGCGTCGTCTCGGCGGTGGGCTTTGGGGACGCTCCGAGCTTCTCCCTGGATTCCGGGAGCCTGGCTTTCGCCTTCACGAGTTCCACAAGGCCGACGGACGTCTACGTCTGGGACCTGAAGGCCGACGAGGTAAGGCGGGTGACCCGATCATCATATGGTGGGCTCCCCGAGGACTCCTTCGTAGCGCCCGAACTGGTTCACTTTCCTACCTTCGACGAGAGCGAGAAGGGTGGCACACGGGTGATCCCTTCGTGGTTCTACAAGCCGAAGAGCTCCAGGTTGGAGAGGCCCCCTGTGATCGTCTACGTTCACGGTGGTCCCGAGGGTCAGTCCCGCCCCTCCTTCATGTTCACGATCCAGTACTTCCTCAACAACGGGTACGCCGTCTTCCAACCCAACGTGAGGGGCTCCACTGGCTACGGGAAGCACTACAGCCACCTCGACGACGTCCGGAAGAGGATGGACTCGGTGGTCGACCTCGCCCACGGAGCCCACTGGCTGAAGGGGCGGGAGGACATCGACGGCGAGAAGCTGGTAGTTTATGGCGGTAGCTACGGCGGCTTCATGGTGCTCTCCTCGATCACGACCTACCCCGATATCTGGGTGGCGGCGGTCGACATTGTGGGCATCAGCAACCTGGCGACGTTCCTGAGAAACACGAGCGACTACAGGAGGAAGCACAGAGCCGCGGAGTACGGGAGCCTTGAGGAGGACGAGGAGTTCCTGGAGAGCATCGCCCCCATCAACCACATCGAGAAGGTGGAGGCGCCCCTCATGGTGATCCAGGGAGCCAACGACCCGAGGGTGCCCCTCAGCGAGTCGGAGCAGATGGTGGAGGCCTTAAGACGGATGGGGAAGCCCGTGGAGTTCCACGTCTTCGACGACGAGGGCCACGGTCTCGTCAGGCTCAAGAACAAGCTCGTCGCCTACCCTGCGATGATAGAGTTCCTTGAAAAGTACCTGAACTAGGCAGGTAGGCAACGGGACCTGCTCACACCCTTTTTACCTTGAACAATTCTTTATCTATCCATGGACAAGCTGGACCTCCGCAAGGAGCTGAAGAGGTTCTACACCGCCAAGAGGAAACCGCAGGTCATAGACGTCCCCCCGGGGAGATTCCTGAGCTACGAGGGCAGGGGAGCGCCGGAAGGGGAGGCGTATGCCGCCGCGATGGAGGCCCTGTATGGTCTTAGCTACACCCTCAAGTTCCGGTGCAAGGACGAGGGGCGGGACTTCACCGTGATGGCCTTGGAGGGCCTCTGGTGGT
Organism: Patescibacteria group bacterium; assembly: GCA_035527235.1. Taxonomy (GTDB): domain Archaea; phylum Thermoproteota; class Bathyarchaeia; order TCS64; family TCS64; genus BS750m-G28. Next base: position 14,392 of record DATLAV010000221.1, read on the forward strand.
GGGACGACCCAGCAGCCTTCATCCTCACCGACGCCCCTCCCAGGGAGGAGTGGAACTGGAAGTCGATGATAAGGCAGCCCGACTTCATCACAGGGGAGTTGGTTGAGGAGGCCCGGACCCAGGTCAGGGAGAAGAGGGGACCCGCCGTCGACGACGTCGTCCTGGAGACGTTCCACGAGGGCCTGAGCGCCCAGATACTCCACGTCGGCCCCTACAGTGAGGAGGGGCCCACAGGTGAGAGGCTCCACACCTTCATCGAGAAGCAGGGCTACCGGATGAGGGGGCGCCACCACGAGATCTACCTGAGCAACCCCCGCAGGTCCAAGCCCGATAACATAAAGACGATTCTACGCCAGCCGGTGGAGCCCAGATGACATACGTGTACGATCCCAAGAAGATCAAGGAGCACTATGACGGCTACGGAGAAAAGGAGTGGAACCGGCTGGAGAGGTCGCTCCATGGCAGGATGGAGTACGAGGTCACGATGCATATCCTCGGAAGGCACCTGCCAAAGGGCGCATACGTCCTGGACGCCGGCGGGGGCCCTGGAAGGTACGCCATAAGGCTTGCCGAGATGGGTCACAGGGTTTTCCTGCTGGACATATCGGGTGAGCAACTGAGAGTTGCGGAGGAGCGGATCGACGAGGCGGGCGTCCATGACATGATAACCGACGTCAGGCGGATGGACATCTGCGACATGTCGGAGATACCCGACGCCACCTTCGACGCCGTCCTCTGCCTGGGGGGTGCCCTCTCCTACGTCAGGGAGAGGAGGTTCGACGCAATCAAGGAGCTCATCCGGGTCGCGAAACCTGGAGGCCTCCTCATCATCAGCGTGATGAGTCTCCTCGGCACGTTCCATACCATCTCAACGTTTGACGACGACGGATTCCTCGAGAATATCGGGGACCACATAGAGTGGGACCCAAGTACGCCCTTCCCTGAGGTCTTGAACTCGAAGGTGGGCTCGAACGAATGGCATGCACCCATGACTCTCTATACCTCCACATACATGAGGCGGTTTCTCGAGGACCAAGGATGCGAGGTGATCGAGATAGCGGCCACGGATACAATAACCTCCTCCTATCCGAGGGGTCTTGAGAAAATTGGCTCAAATCCGAAGGCCGTCGAGATGCTCATACGCCTCGAGAAGGAGTTCTGCACCAGGCTCGGCGTCGTGGACATGGGGCAGCATCTGATAGTGGTGGCGAGGACCCCGAGGGGCTAGCTCCGCACCCCTCAAATACCTCCTTGTTCCTTTTCTTCCATCATGTCCGTGGAGCCCCGAACCTGGACCAGCAAGGACTACCACGTCCACGAGAGCCACTCCGCCGACGCCTCCAGCGCTACCGTCGAGGGCTACTGCAGGATGGCGGATATGCGGGGGATCGACGAGATCGCCTTCACCACCCACTTCATAATCAAGGGCCCAGACACCCAAATCGGCCCCTCCCCCGACGAGATGGAGGGCTACGTCGAGGGGATCCACGCGGCCCAGGAGGATACCTCCATCACGCTCAGGGTGGGCCTGGAGGTAGACTACTTCCCGGGGGAGGAGAGGAGGATCGAGGCCATCATCGAGGAGCACCCGCTGGACTTCGTATTGGGTAGCCTCCACTACATCCACGGCTACGATATTGGCTCCCGGAGGGGCTCCAGGGAGTTCTTCGGCGGCAGGGGGATCGAGGAGGCCCTAACCATCTACTACAGGGGCTGGGGGCAGGCCGTGGAAAGCGGTCTTTTCGACGTTATGGCCCATCCGGACTACTTCCGCCGGTTCCTCCCCGAGACCCATCCCGAAGGCGTCACGTGGGAACAGTACGGTGACAGCGTCTACTCGGCCATCGACAGCCTCGCCAGCCACGGCGTCGGTGTCAGCGTGAACTCCTCGGGCTGGAGGCATGGCATTGGCGACGTCTTCCCCGTCAGGGGGTTCATAGAGGCAACCCGGGAGGCAGGTGTCGACGTGGTGACCATCGGCTCCGACAGCCACAGAGTCGAGGGGCTCGGGGCGAACACCCTGAGGTCAGCGGAGAGGCTGAGTGAGGCCGGGTATAGCTACATCTACACGTACGAGAGCAGGCGTGGGAAGAAGGTCCCCCTTGAGGACGTCGTCGCCTAGGCTACGTGGGGGGCGGCCTCACACCCAGCTCGAGGTCGACGTCGATGACGTTCAGGTCCCTGATCACCTTGAGGGTGATGGTGTCCCCGGGCTCGGTGTTCCTCTCCAGTTGGACCATGAGCTCATTGAAGTCCTTGGTGGGGGTCCCATCGACGCCGATGATTACGTCTCCCCCGATGTGTATCCTCCCCCCGTCCACGTCGAGCCAGGAGTCGCCTCCCCTCAGGCCCGCAGCGTCGGCGGGGCCTCCGTCGGTGACCTCCGTCACGAGGCCGCCCCTCACCGAGTCGTCGAGGTCCATCGCCTCCCTCACCTCGGGGAAGAGGGAGGTCCCGGTGATGCCAAGCCACGGGTGCTCATAGCTTCCCGTCTCGATGAGGGACTGTATCTCCCTGGTGATAGAGTCGGAGGGGACCGCGTAGCCGACGCCAGCGAACTGCTGCACCTCGCTTATGATGGCGGTGTTCATGCCGACGACCTCGGAGTCCATGTTGAATAGGGGGCCTCCGCTGTTCCCGGGGTTGATGGCGGCGTCCGTCTGTATGACGTCGACGGTGACGTAACCCCCGGTCGACCGGAGCTCCCTACCCAAGGCGCTCACGATCCCCGCTGTCATGGTGTTGGCGAGCCCGAAGGGGTTTCCCAGGGCCGCCACGCGCTCTCCCACGCGTAGGTCGATGGATGAGCCCATCTTCACCGGCTCGAGGAGGAGCTCGTTGACGTCCACCTGTATCACCGCCAGGTCAACGTAGGGGTCAGTGCCCACCACGGTTGCGGTGACGATAGTTCCGTCGATGAAGGTGACCGAGATGCCCCCCTCGACGACGTCCTCCACGACGTGGTTGTTAGTGATGATCCGCCCCTCCTTGTCGTAGACGAAGCCGGATCCAGTCCCGCCCCCTAAGGGGGTGCGGACAGTTATGAGGACGACTGACCTCCGCGTCCTGTTGTAGACCTGGGTGAGCTCGATGTCGGAGAGGGAGACGTTGACGGTGCCCCCGCTCTCGACGGAGTCCCTGAGGGTCTGGAGCTCGTAGTTAGTGCTGTCGAGTTGGAATTGGAGGGTCCCAATCTGCTGGTTCAGGCTCCTCACCTCGTCGCTGAGGTCCCTCACCGCCTGATTGGAGCTGGAGGTGAAGTAGACCGAGATTGCGAGGTTGGAGAACAGGAGGACGACGATGACGAGATACGGGAGAAGGCTCCTGCGCGGCGTCCTCCTCCCCGAGTTGAAAAACCAAGAGTCACTCAATCGGATTCACCCCAATACTTGATATCTCAGAGAATTTAGACGATTATAGAATTTAAATAATTGTCAGTGTGAGCGGGTGGGCTCAGCTGGCCGACTTAACGTTGCACTCCGTGATGTACTGGGCGTTCATCGTGTGGACGGAGATGCTCACCGTGGTCCCGATGTCCTCCATCTGAACGTTGTCGGGCCCCTTGATGTAGATCAGGAGGTCCAGTCCGGATCCCAACGGGATGTCGTTGGACGCCGGGTTGTACATCCTGCCGTCTATCACCGGCTGCCCCGTTAGGTTGTCGTAGCTCGTAACGTTCAGGTCCGCGTTCACGGATGTGCCAGCCGCCAGCCTGTTGAAGAAGACGTCTGACCAGGTCTCGGTGACCCCCCTAATCTCGATCTTGTCGATGAGTATGTCCCTCCCACCGAGGTTCTGGATCCTGAAGGCGCCGACGGCGCCAGTGCTGTTCACCCAGATCTCCTCCTTTGTCACCCTGACCTCCTCGGTCTGGAGCCTCACGGAGACGATGTTTATGGAGTAGTAGATGGCGATGCCCGAGAGGAGTATCGAGAAGACGAGGAGCATCAGGGTCGTCACGACCTGAGCGAGCCCCTTCCTCGTCGTGGCTAGTTTCCTAGGCATTCCTGAAACCTGACTCTTCCTCCCTTTCGTAGACCTATATCCATGTGTATGTACTGTAAACCACAACATTATCATAGATTCAGTAAACGAATTAGTGATCCACATTTTACGCGTGTGCGCACAGCTAATTGTTTACTCTCGCAAAAGTTTCTAACCCACCTATCAATACGGAAAAAACTTGACACGAAGCAACTTATATGTGGACATGGAAAAGATAAAGCACTCAGTTAGAATAATATAATAAAACAAGCTTCCTTTTTTAATAACCTAGGAAAGACCTTATTATGTCAGATTTTCCGCAGATCATGCCCGTAAGAAAGCAAACAGAACTCACCACCAAAATATTACGCGAACGTCTTGACTCTGTCCTGCCTCTCGCCCTCCGAGATGGTGACATCGATATGTGGCTCATCATCTGCCAGGAGGATAACCTCGACCCGGTGTACGAAACCATGATCCCCATGGACACCTGGCCTAAGATACTGCAGATGTTGATCTTCTTTGACCGGGGCCCAGAGTATGGGGTGGAACGGATCAATCTTTCGATGACCGATACAGCAGACCTTTACGACAAACCCTGGAAGGGCGGGAACCATCCTGAACAATGGCGCCTGCTCTCGGAGGTCATCGAGAAGCGTGATCCCAAAAGGATCGGCGTCAATATCGGGGACGTGAACTGGGCAGCCAGCGGGCTGACCCACAATCTTTTCAACCCACTTGTCGAAGCGCTTCCAGAAAAATATGTCAATCGGCTCACGTCAGCAGAGGTCGCCTGCACCCGCTGGGCGATGACGTTAACCGATGCTGAACTTGAACTCTACCCACAGATATCCTTAATCGCACGCCAGATCATCGCCCAATGCTTCAGCCCATCATCCATTGTACCCGGGGTCACCACACTTGAAGACCTCGACTGGTTGTTCTGGCAGATTTGTTCAGATAACGGTCTGGGATTGTCCTTCAAGCCTTACTTCAACCTCCTGAGGAGTAAGTCAGTGGCAGAGAAACACCCACGCTCCGACGGGATCATCCGCAGGGGAGACTTACTGATCTGTGACGTAGGGATCAAGTACCTCGGTCTCTACACAGACCACCAAGAACTAGCCTACGTCAGGCATAACGATGAAAAGGATGCACCCCAGGGATTGAAGAAACTGTTGGCGATGAACAACCGCCTGCAGAATATATTCATGCGTGAGTTCAAGCATGGCCTGACGGGAAACCAGCTGTTAGAGAACATCCATTCCACAGCCCAGAAAGAGGGCATTCACCACCAATGGATCTTCTCCCATTCCCTGGGTCTTTTCGTGCACGAACCCGGTCCGGTGATCGGTCTCCCATGGGAGCAGGACCTCATCCCAGGCAGGGGAGAGATAAGACTGGAATACGACTCATGCTTCGCGATGGAGCTGTTAATTGAGGATGTCGTTCCGGAGTGGAACAACCAGCGGGTTCCATGTCAGACTGAGCATATTGTAAAGTTTACAAAAGATGGTTGTCAGCCCCTGGATAGTGTCCAGACATCCTTCCATCTAATCTAAGTGCAGAACTCAGACAGAGCAAGGGCCATGCGAGGATTGAAGCTACTAGTTCCGCTTCAGGCAGCGCGCCCCATAATCCCTCCTCCCTTCAGCTATTTTCTGCGACGCATTTTTATCCCCTCGGGTACGGGTGTTAATTGATCGACATGAAGAAGCAGGTTGTACTCACAGTCGCAGAGTCCAAGAGGCTCATCGCCAAGGGCGTGGCGGCCCTCCCCCAGGTCCAGAAGGCCATGAAGGAGGGGATGGTCGTCGTCGCCACGGGCACGACCAACGGATATGTCCTCCAGGAGCTCTGGGAGAAGGACTTCGACCTCAGGCGCTACAGGAGCGGAATCACCACCCCCAAGGAGCCTGAGAAGGCGGAGACCCCGCAGGCTGAGGCGATGCCCGACGTCATCTTCAAGAAGGGCAAGGTCGCTGAGGAGCTGAACCGGTACGACGCCGTGGAACACATGGGCAAGGGAGACGTCTACATCAAGGGCGCCAACGCCCTCGACTACGAGGGGGGCATGGCAGGCGTCCTCATTGGCAGCCCCACCGGCGGCACCGTCGGCGCCGTCTTGGGGAGCGTCATCGGCAAGAAGATCGAGCTCGTCATCCCTATAGGGCTGGAGAAGCTCGTCTACAGCGACATGAACGAGCTCCACTGGCTCGCCTCCACGGAGGACTCCGAGGGCCCCAGCCTCTGGCCCCTCACGGGCACAATAATCACGGAGATCGAGGCCCTGGGGATACTGACGGGCGTAGACGCATACCTCTACGCCGCAGGCGGAATCGCGGGAGCCGAGGGGGCGGTCCGATTGCTCATCGAGGGCACCGAGGAGGAGGTCGATGACGCCGTCAAGCTCGTCGACTCCATCAAGGGGGAGCCCCGCTACCTCCTGTAGCCCGGTGACCCACCCGAAGTTTTTTCAACCTTCCATACCTTCTTTTAAAGATAACGAATGATCCGTAAGGCCATCATAATGGGGGCCGCCGGGAGGGACTTCCACAACTTCAATGTTCACTTCCGGGAGAACCCCGACTACGAGGTCGTCGCCTTCACGGCCGCCCAGATCTCCGAGCTGGACACCGCCGCCGAGATCGAGAAGAGGGTCTACCCCCCCGAGCTGGCGGGGGAGCGCTACCCCGACGGTATCCAGATCTACCCCGAGGGGATGCTCGAGTCCCTCATCAGGAGGCTGGAGGTCGACGACGTCGTCTTCTCCTACAGTGATGTCTCCCATGGCACAGTGATGGAGAAGGCGTCCAGGGTGCTCTCTGCCGGGGCTAGCTTCGTCCTTCTGGGGACGAACGCCACGATGCTCCGGTCGGAGAAGCCCATAATCTCGGTCTGCGCCACTCGCACCGGCAGCGGGAAGAGCCCGACGTCGCGCTGGCTCCTCACAAAGCTGAGCGAGAGGGGCGTCAGGGCTGTCGTGATCCGCCACCCAATGCCCTACGGCGTCCTCGCTCGGCAGAGGGTGCAGAGGTTCGAGACCATGGAGGACCTCGACCTCCACGACTGCACCATCGAGGAGAGGGAGGACTACGAGCCTCACATCGAGAGGGGGGCCATCGTCTTCGCCGGCGTCGACTACGGGGCGATCCTGAGGGAGGCCGAGAAGGAGGCGGACGTCATCGTCTGGGACGGTGGCAACAACGACTTCCCGTTCTACCGCCCCGACCTCCACGTCGTCCTCGTCGACCCCCACAGGGTCGGAGACGAGCTCAGCTACTACCCCGGTTTAACCAACCTGAGGATGGCCGACATCGCCGTCGTCAGCAAGGTGAACACCGCCGATCCGGCGAAGGTCGAGGAGGTGGAGGCCAACATCAGGAGTGTGAACCCCCGGGCCGAGGTGGTGAGGGCGAACATCGTGATCACCTCGGAGGACGACGAGGGCATCCGTGGGAAGAGGGTGCTCGTGGTCGAGGACGGCCCCACCGTCACCCACGGGGGCATGAGCTACGGCGCCGCCACCATCAAGGCCCGGGAGCTCGGGGCCACCCTCGTGGATCCCCGCCCCCACGCCGTCGGCTCCATAAAGGCCATCTACAAGCAGTACCCCCACCTGGAGAGGGTGCTCCCCGCCGTAGGCTACAGCGAGAAACAGATGAACGAGCTGAGCCAGGTCATCGACGCAACGCCCTGCGACCTCGTGCTCCTGGGGACGCCCACCGACATCAGGCACTACCTGAAGGTGGAGAAACCTGTGATCCGGGTAAGGTACGAGTTCGAGGAGGTCGTCCCCGGCCAGTTAGAGGGGCTCATCTTCAGCAAGGTGGAGCTCTGAGGGCTTCTAGAAGGAACGGTCCTCCCTCTCGGTCTCCACCCTGACGCCCTTCTGCCTCTCGAACCTTACGGTGAGGCTCCTGAAGGCCGCCTCGAAGATCCTGATCTTGCCGTAACGCTTCTCCCTGAGGAGGCCCATTCCGGTGAGGGCCTCGAGGTGGCGCTCGACGCTGGTGTAGTTCATCCCGGTCCTGCGGCCGACCTCGCTGATGTTGAGCTCGCCGCTCTCCGATAGCACCCGGAGCACCCTGATCCTGCCCCTGGAGCCGAGGAGCTCCTCTGCGTCGATCTCAGGCCGCCTCAAGGATCCGGGTCACCACCCTCTCCAGCTCCTCCGCGGGGACCTTGGGCAGGCTGATGAGCTGGGTGCGCCCCCTCTCGGAGGCGCTCAGCCTGATCTTGACGACGTCGAGGCCCTTCAGGGTGTTCAGGTACTTCCAGAACTGGGTGTGGCCTCGGGGCTCCTCGCCGTGCTCCTCGCAGGCGACTTGGTAGCTGGTCTCCACCTCGCCGGTGGTGGCCTGGGGCTCCCGGCTGTGCCTGAAGTGGTGGGCGATACCCAGGAGGACCAGCTGCTCGTGGCGGCTCAGCCGCCTGATCTCCTCGCTCTTCAGTGTGGGAAAGAGGGTCGCCGCCCCCTTGCGCACGTGCTCCGGGAGCACCTCCTGGGAGTACCCGGTGTCCGCGTACTTCCCCGACCTCCAGAGAAGGTCGATGGCGTATCTGGCGTCGCCGTTCTCCGAGGCGGCGAGGTCGCCGATGAAATCGATGATCTCCTCCGAGATGGCCCCCGTCCTGTAGGACGCCTCTGCCCTGGCGATGAGGATGTCGACGAGCTGGGGCTGGGTGTACTCGGACATCCTGATGACGTTCCTCTGGAGGGTACTCAGGGTGCTCCTGTCCAGCCTCTGGAACGCCTCGGGGTCCTTGGAGATGCAGATGAGGTTGAGCCTGCGTGGCCCCTCGAGGCGCTCCTCCTGGACCCTGGTGAGGTTGTATAGGGCGTCTCCCCCCTCCTTCTCGATGACGGCGTCCACCTCGTCGAGGCAGAGGATCATCTGGACGTCGTCCTCGTCGAGGACGCTCATCAGTGTGTCCAGGAGCTCGTTGGCGGAGAAGCCCCTGTCCGGGAAGTTGGGCCTCAGCTTCCTGACGGCCTTGTTCAGTACCATGAAGAGGCTGCCCCGGCTCTCCCTGCAGTTGACGTGGACGTACCTCGCCCTCACCCGGCGCTCGGCGGCCCTCTTCTCCAGGTCCCTGCCGAACCAGTTGGCCAGGGCGGTCTTGCCGCTTCCGACGGGGCCGACGATGACGGCCCGCTGGCTCATCTCGTAGGGGGTCTCTATGATGAACTTGAACAGGTTCTGGAGGAAGCGGACCTCGGGCTCCCTGTGGAGCAGCCTCGATGGAATGAAGTGGATGTCCAGCACGGTTTCGTCTGAGAAGACACTGCGATGGCTCACGCTCCCACCCCGCTGGGGTCTTCACCGATCGATGATTTATGCTTTTTGTCCGTTCGAACATATTTTATGTGGAGGGGTGGGTGAAAGTGGGTCCGGGGAAAACTATATCCCCCCAGGGCGAACATTAGTCTGAGGCTAAGAGATGGCGAGTCCACGTAGGCTGCCCACCGGGAAGGTCCCCTCGGACGTCCTCAAGAGGATCGTCTTCCCCCACTGCGGTGTCGAGTCGGATCGGGTCATCCAGGGCCCCGGGGTCGGGGAGGACGCCGCCGTCATCGACATGGGGGACCGGGTCATCATCGCCAAGGCAAACCCCATTACCGGCGCCGAGGGGAGGATCGGCTGGATAGCTGTCCATGTCAACGCCAACGACGTCGCCTCCTGTGGCGCTAGGCCCCAGTGGTTCATGCCAATAATCCTGCTCCCCGAGGGAGCCGACGAGCTCCTCCTGAAGGGTATCATGGCGGACATCCACGAGGCATGCTGCGACCTGGGCATCACCGTCATCGGGGGGCACACTGAGACGTCACCCGGCCTCGACCGGCCGATAATCGCCGGGTTCATGCTGGGGGAGCTCCCTAAGGGGAGATACGTGACCACGGGGGGTGCCAGGGTCGGGGACCTCGTCATCATGACCAAGGGGGCGGGCATCGAGGGGACTGGCATCCTCTCCACCGACCTCGCGGAGAAGCTACGTTCCAAGGTGCCGCCGGAGACTCTGGAAGCCGCCGCCAAGTTCCTCAGCCGGATAAGCGTGGTCCGGGACGCCCTCGAGGCGATGGAGGTCGGAGGTGTCCACTCGCTCCACACCCCCACCGAAGGCGGAGTCCTCAATGGCATCTGGGAGATGACCGAGGCAGCTGATGCGGGCGTCGTAATCAGGGAGTCTGAGATACCCGTGGCCGAGGAGACAAGGCTCATCTGCGCTGCCCTCGACGTCGATCCCCTCAAGCTTCTCGCCTCCGGGGCCCTGCTCATCGTCTCGGAGCCCGGGAAGGCCGGGGAGATCGTCTCCGCACTCAGTGAGGTCGGAGTGGAGGCATTCGTAATCGGGGAGGTACGGTCGCGCGAGGAGGGCAGGTTCCTCGTCTCCGGAGACGGCGAGAGGACCCCCATCGAGGCCGTCGGGCAGGACGAGCTCTACAGGGTAATCGATGAGCAGGGGTAGGCCCCATAGGCCCAACCGGCCGCCCTAAAAAGGGGTACAGCCTCTATATTCTGGATGTCGTCAGCGGAGAAGGCAGCTGCGCTGCTGCTAGAGATCGAGCCCCTTGAGTTCAGGGTCCTCCAGTCGATAGAGCTGGGGATGTCCAAGTACTCCTTCGTGCCCGTCGACGAGATCGCTAAGTACTCGGGTCAGAACCCCAGCGAGGTCGAGTTCAGGCTGAGGGAGCTGGACCGCAAGGAGCTCCTCTACAGGCAGACCGACCCCTACCAAGGCTTCATCCTCAACTACACAGGGTACGACTGCCTCGCCCTCAACGCCCTCGCCAAAGCGGACATGCTCAACTCCCTGGGGAGGTCCCTGGGCGTCGGCAAGGAGGCCGACATCTACGACGCGCTAACCGACGACGGGGAGCAGGTCGCCGTCAAGTTCCACAGGCTTGGGAGGACCAGCTTCAGGGACACCAGGAAGAAGAGGGGCTATGTCGCCAGGAGCGGCCGCATCACCTGGCACTACCAGTCGAGGCTCGCCGCCGAGAAGGAGTTCAAGTTCATGAGCCAGGCCCACGAGGCGGGCGTAGAGGTCCCTAGGCCCATCTACCAGAACCGCCACGTCGTCGTTATGGGGTTCATCGACGGCTACAACCTGGTCGACGTCGCCTCCTTGGACGACCCGGAGGGGTTCCTTGACGACATACTGCTCAACGTGAGGGAGACCTACCGTGCGGGGCTGATCCACGGAGACCTCAGCGGTTACAACATCGTCGTCGAGAAGACAGGGGAGGTGCTCATCATCGACTGGCCCCAGGCAGTCCCGGTGGACCACGTCAACGCCGACAGCCTCCTCGACAGGGACATTAGGAATGTCCTCAGTTTCTTCAAGCGCAAGTACCGTGTCGCCCGGAGCCTCGAAGAGGTCAGAGCCTACGTGAAAGGGTGATCATGGCCTCCAGCCCTCGAGGAGGGCCAGGAACAGGCAGGCTGCCGTGACGTCGGCGGTCGCACCTGGGTTGAGGTCCCCCTTAGAGGCGTGGAGCTCCTCGTCGAGCCTCCGCACCATGCGGCTGCCGATCTGGGAGCCCGAGCTTCCCTTCTTGAGGACGTCATGCGCCTTTATGCTCACTTTCACAGACTCCTCCATCCCCCGTTTCCTCCTGATCAGTGTGTCGGGCCTCCTAGAGAGGATGAAGAGGAAGGTGTCCACGACTGCCGTGTTGGGGTCCCCCTTCTCTAGCTCCCTCATGAGATAGGGGAAGCCGAGGTTGAATGTCGTCTCGAACCTCGAGGACCATTCCCCGCAGACGATGTCCCTCTCGGCACAGGTCCTAAAGATGTCGAGGAGGTTGAGCCCCTCCCCCCTCACTCGGTCCATGGTTGACTCGTCGTAGACGTCCAGCTCCTCCGCGCTCCCCAGGGTCCGCCTCGTCATGGCCGTCCTGATCGCCTCGTAGACGGGGGCGACGTCGTCGGAGGTTGTCCCCTTGATCACGGTGTCCAGCATCGCCCTGAGGCCGTCCACCTCCACACGGCCGTACCTCTGGAGGCACGCCCCGGCGGCGGAAGAGAGGGGCGCGAACAAGAGGACGATGCCCAGGTTCACGTTCCCGCCCCCCTGCCACCCCATGGACTCCTTGACCGCCCTGAGGATGCCGCGCCCCAGCCCCACCTCCTCCCACCTGATAGCGCCCGCAACCGCGTCGAACCCCCTCTCGGCGAGGGAGCCCATGGCGCGGTCGAGGACGACGCCCCCGGCTAGGAAGTGCTCGTACCTCGTCTCCGGTAGGTCCCGGGTCCTGTGGACGTTCCCCGGCTTGGGGTATGCGGAGACCTCCAGGAGGGCTGCGAGTGAGGCGCATCGACCGACGTATTCAGAAGCCTGAGCCTTATCCATGTTTTCCCCTTTGATCCTGATCTCCGTGTCCTCTTATAAGCCCCACACAAGACATCTGATACCGGGATGGCTGAACCCGACTGGCTGAAGAACCCCGTTGAGGGCGACTACGTAGAGACTGAGGAGGGGCTCTACTTCACCGTCAAGGGAACGATCCACCCTGAAGGATTCGTCGTCGCCTACTTGAGGTACCTCCCCGATCCCAATGGCGAGAGGGGGAAAGGCGACCTCAGGTACAGGAGGGTCTACGAAATCGGCGAGACGACCCGCTTCCTGGACGCACATTTCCCCCACTACCTGAACCGCGTCGAGTCCACAGGGATGATCCTCCAAACGGTACCCGTGGAGAGGATCGCGCGCATCTACTCCCCCCGGGAGAGGCTGAAGACGACCATGGAGCGTGCTGACTCCGACCTGGAGAAGGCGACGGCTCGGCTCGCCTCTGCCCTCTCGGGCGAGGGGGTCCCCGCCGACATGATGGGGGTCTCGGGCTCCATGCTCATAGGATTGGACCGCCCCTCCTCCGACGTTGACCTCATCGTCTACGGGAGGGAGGCAGGCTCCAGAGCCTATGCTGCCCTCAGGGAGCTCAGGGAGGGGGAGGATTGGCTCGGGCCCTACGACTTCAAGACGGTTCAGGGCGTCCTGAGGTCGAGGTGGGGGGACTCGGGCCGGAACCTGGATATGCTGGCCCTCATCGAGTTGGGCAAGGTGCTCCATGGTTTCGTGGACGGCCGGGAGTACTTCGTCCGCCTCGTCAGGGAGCCCGACGCCGGTGAACACGGCGAGGTCTCAAGACCTATGGGAACGGCCGTGGTGAGGGCGACGATCGTCGACGACCGGGACTCCATCTACACCCCGTGCACCTACCGACTCGACGAGGCCAGGCTCCTGGAGCCCACAGGAGGACCCCTGATAAGGGAACTCGTTAGCTTCCGGGGGAAGTTCACGGAGCAGGCGGAGCGGGGAAACATCGTCGAGGCGAGGGGGACCCTGGAGAGGGTGAGCTCCAGGAGTCGGACCCGCCACAGGTTGATGCTAGGTTCCCCAGGAGACTACCTAGGCCCTCTCTGAGTGGGGCACCGATAACCTTTTGGGGATTCCCATGCGTCTTCAACAATTGCGTAATGGATAGATGCTTGCCATGAGGATCGGCGTGGGGGATGGGCTGACCAAACTGGGCTTCACTGAGGGCATAGTCGAGGTCATATTGACCACTGTGAACTCGGACGGCTCCCCGAACGCCGCCCCCATGGGGGTGAGGATGACTGAATCCGAAGTCCTCGAGGTCAGCCCCTACAAGTTCAGCGCCACCTACAGGAACCTCGTGAGTGATCCCAGGGGCTGCGTCAACGTCTCATCCGACCCGGGAGTCTTCCTGGTGACCGCGTTCAAGGACGAGGCGTTCCCCGGCTTCAAGGAGCCCAGGTTCGATGGCCTGAGGCTCATGCCTTCAGACGCCCACATACCTGTGGAGAGGCTGTCTAGTGAGGACATCTCGTATCTCAGGGCGGCGTTCAAGCTCAAGGTCTCCGAGGTCGAAGTCTCCAGACCGCTCCCCCGTGTCTTCAGCAGGGGGCGGACCGAGGCCATCGAAGCGGTCATCCACGCCACTAGGATAGAGGCGTTCACCGCAGAGGGGAGGACGGACGAGGTGGAAACCTTGATTAGACTCTTTCGAGAGTCTAGAGATATCGTCCTGAGGGTCTCGTCGCCGGACTCGACGGAGGTCAAGGTGGTCAAGGAGCTGGAGAGGCTCATAGAGGGCTGGGGGGAACTGTCTTCCAGGTCACGATAAGGACCCCGTCAAGGCTTCATTTCGGCATGCTCGACCTGAGGGGAGACCTGGGGCGCATCCACGGAAGCGTCGGCGTCGCCATCGACAGGCCAAACATCGTACTCAAGGTAAGGCCCAGCGCAGAGCTAGAGGTCAGGGGCTCAAGAGCCGACAGGGCGAGGGCCCTCGCCGAGGTGATTCTCAGCAGCTCAGGCGTCGAGGGCGGGGCGGAGATAGAGATAATTGAGGACATCCCGGAACACTCCGGCTTCGGCTCGGGGACCCAGCTGGCCCTCTCCGTTGGTTCCGCGCTCTCGGTGCTGTATGACCTCGGCCTGACGACAGAGGAGATCGCCGTACGCCTGAAGCGATCGAGGAGGTCTGGGGTAGGGACCTACGCCTTTAAGCTCGGGGGCTTCATCGTCGACGGGGGGCACAGCGTCGACAGGATGGACGTCCTGCCGCCACTGCTCTTCCGCGCCGAGGTCCCGGAGGGCTGGAGGTTCGTGATCGGTGTCCCGAGGTTGGGGAACAACCACAGCGGCGCCGTCGAGGAGGAGGCCTTCAGGAGACTGGGACCCCCGCCCGAGAGCCTCCTGGGGGAGATATCCCGAGTGATACTGTTCAAGATGATGCCCGCCGTCCTCGAGGGGGACGCAGCGGCCTTCGGCTCCGCCATGACGGCCCTCGACTTCAGGTTCGGAGAGTTCTGGAAAGAGGTCCAGGGAGGCCTCTTCAGCGACACGGCCATCGAGGAGGGCGTCAACTTCCTGCTCGAGGCGGGAGCGCACGGCGTGGGCCAGAGCTCCTGGGGCCCCGCATTCTACGGCCTCGTCGAGGGCGCTGGCCAGGCGGAGAAGCTCTCCGTGCGGCTCGCTGAGTTCCTGAACCTGAAGGGGCATGGAGGCGAGTCCTTCGTCGCGAGGCCAGACAACACGGGCGCCGTGATCACGATTGATGAGGGGTAGGTGTCCCGTATGAAGGTCTTCGTTGTCACCGGGAGGATCGCAGAGGAGGGCGTCAAGCGGGCGGTCTCCAAGCTTGTGGTCGACGTGGAGGTCTGCCCCCTCCCCGTCTCCGTCGCATCCTTCATAACGCCAGAGTATGCGGCGGAGGCGCTGAGAAACCTCTCCCTGAGGGATTATGACCTCATCCTCATGCCCGGCTCCGTGCGGGGTGACGTCTCCCCGGTGGAGGAGGCCACCGGCGTGCCAACATTCAAGGGCCCCACCGACCTCAACGACCTCCCCCTCGTCCTCAGCAACCTAAAGGAGATAGAGCTCTCCAGGACCGTCTCCGCCACGGAACTAATCACTGACCTCAAGGAGGAGAGGACCCGGACCGAGCTGAGGCACGTGGAGGAGAACTGGAGGGAGATACTGGAGGAGCAGGGGGGCTTCATCATCGGCGGCGACGGTCGGGAGGTCCCC
>DATLAV010000222.1:0-29477 GCA_035527235.1 Patescibacteria group bacterium
GTTCAAAAATTCTCGTATTTTCCTTACAATTCTTATAAGAATCGTAGACTCGACCAGAAAAATGCTCTCATTTATTCCAAAATCTTATCGCGCGCGCGCAAAATCACTCCTTTATTTCGCCTCTTTCACATTTTAGATTCCTTAATCGCATTATGCGCGTGTTACACGCGCAAGATATTTTTTGCCTTTTTTTCGATAGTTGAAAAAAACTCTTGTGATTTGTGTTCTCTAGAAAAAGGTCTTGGTAAATTAATCTAAGTCTTTCGTTGTGACTGTGAACAGTCCAAATCGGCTCATTAACTCGGTCTCATCTTGCCGATCATCGATACGCTCCTTCTTCCTGTACGCGTGTATTGAATTCTGATGGTGTTCGCGTATTAACTTAGAGAGGTTCTCTTATACCTCGTAAATCGTCATTATTTTCGTGATAGCGTCATTTTCTATATTATTTACAACTAAATTAACATAAACTAAGGTCTAGAGTCATTATTAACATCTGAAAGCCAAGCCCCAACGTGAGTAATTCCCGACGAAACTACAATCTGGAATCATACTTCAATGAAAAAGGGAAACCACTAACCTGTCCCAACTGTGGTTCAATAAAAACATGGAAAGACGGCCTGAGGAAAAGCGGGAATGGAGTCTACCAATGTCACCTCTGCAGGGATTGTGGGTATAGGTTCAGCGGAGAGAAGATTATTAGTAGATCCTCAGACAGAACGGGAGAACGTCAAGTATGCGTTACTGCTAAAAGGGCGAAAAACTTGATCGTAGCCACTACGAAGAAACGGGCTACGGGGGATATCTCTAAAGTCGAGAAGCTTTTCGACGAATTCACTCTAGAACAGAGGTATCTGGGTAGAAGTGAATCAACAATAAGAACGAGGGTAAGCCAACTCCGAAAACTAGTCATTGACGGCACAGATCTTTACGATCCTGATAGCGTGAAAGAAGGCATATATAAACAGAATTGGGTAAACAAGAGAAAGAATAATGGGGTCGATGCTTACAACGCTCTACTGAAGATAATAGGCAAGGAATGGACCCCACCAAAATACTAGGTAGCCGAGCAACAGCCATTTATCCCAACAGAAAAAGAACTAGATGCTCTCATAGCTGGAACTGGAAAAAAGACATCGACACTGCTACAATTACTCAAGGAAACAGCCATCAGGATAGGCGAAGCATGCAATCTAACCTGGGATGACATCGATTTTGTATCGGGTGTCATGAGGGTAACACCTGAAAAGGGTAGTAATCCAAGGGTGTTCCGAGTCTCTAAGAAGCTCATCAACATGCTGGCCTCGGTGAAGGCAACTAGGTATATAAAAGATCCAAACCGGATATTCACAAAGCTCCCAAAGTCTTGCAGGAAGGTCTACACCAGTCAACGGGACAGGATTGCGGCGAAGCTACAGAATCCAAGACTCAAGAAGATCGGTTTTCACACCTTCAGGCACTGGAAGGGTACAAGGGTCTACCATGAAACAAAGGACATACTATACACCAAGCAGTTCCTAGGGCACAAGAGTCTGACCAGCACCATGAAGTACATTCACCTAGAGGAGGCCCACTTCAAGGAGCGAAACGATAAGTATGTTACTAAGGTTGCCAGGACCGTCGAGGAGGCAATTCCTCTACTAGAACTCGGTTACGAGGAAGCCACCGACTTTGATGGTGTGAAGATCTTCAGAAAGGTCAAGTCGGAAGTGTGGTGAGTTCTTTAAAAAGTGGGGCCGGTGAGATTTGAACTCACGACCTCGCACACCCCAGGCGCGAATCTTAGACCAATCTAGACCACGGCCCCATGGTCCCTAAACAACGATCCGCAACCCAACTAAAAGGATTATGCAGAGAGACCGCACGCCTCAAGGACTCCCGCGAAGGAGGCCTCCCCTGGCTCCCGCCTATAACGCCTCAGGGAGGAGATCAAGCGCCCCCCGTCGGGAAGTGGCAGCACCCGACCCACCAGGGCCCTCATCTGCCTGTTGAAGAAGAGGAACTGGACGATAGACGTCACGTTTGCACACCTCCGGGCAGTGCTCGCGGACTCGAAGTCAACGACCCGCGCCTCGCCCCCGTCCACGATCACGTGCCTCGTCGCCCTTGAGAGCTCACCGTGATCCAGCCCCACCTCGTCGAGCCTCCTTGTCTTACCCAGTAAGCCTGCGAGGAGCGCCCTGACCCGTTCGGGTTCATCCCTCTCGCGGTCCTTTAGCCAGTTGGAGAGGTAAGGACCCTCCACCAGCTCCATGAGCAGGAAGTTCGAAGACACTCCCAGCAGCCGGGGCCCCACGGAGACGCCGTTCGCCACCCTGAGCCGTTCAGCCTCGTACTCCAGGGACTCCCGGTCGGCGTCCATCCTCCTGACCTTGAGGGCCACAGGGTGACCGCCGACCCGGGCTGCGATGACGATCCCGACGTGCCCCTTCCCCATGATCGGGTAACCCCTGACGGCGTGGCGGCCCCGCAGCTCGATGGCGTCGACCCCGAGGCCCCGGAGCTCGTTGAGCCTACGCCCCGCCTCCTCCTCGTCGAGGCCGGGGAAAGTGAGGATGAAGGCCGCCCCGTGGCCCGGGAGCGTGTCGATGGGAACAGTCTCACTCAAGCCAGGCAGGCCTACCCTTAAGGAATCTGTGCAGGAACTCGGGGAACCCGGGCGCCAGATAGTCCCCCACCTCCCCGTTCAGGAGGACCACGCCGCCGTCTCTCACCCTCGCCACCAGGTTGTGGGAGACTCCGATGGAGGAGCCGCCGTCGGAGAGCAGCGCCTCCACGAAAACGCGGGCGTCCCTCTCCCTCCGCCTTACCTCCACCCACCACCGGTCCCCCCTGATCCACGGCCCCGAGACTGTCGACTCCTCCCCCACGTGGGCCTCGATGAACCTCTCCGAGTCCTCCGCCATCCTCACTGGCGGCCCCCTCCGCATCGTCGTCGGGGGCAGGACACAGCTCTCCAGCTCGAAGACGAGGGCGTGCCTCGAGGACTCGTCGCTCCAAGCACCCGACCGTAACACCTCGAAGCCTTCCTTCCGCAGCACCCCCTCAAGGGCCCTCTCTGACTTGTAGAGCTGCCCCCACAGGACGTCGGGGACCTCCGCATCCCCGTCCTCCACTACCACGAATAGGAGTTCCGAGCCGTGAGCCTCAATCTGCTCCAGCAGCTCATCCCTCCCCACCTCCTCCTCACGGGGGAAGAAGAACCTCTCCGAGGGAGCCCCCAGGAAGGCCCTTGAGGCGGCGGAGAGCTCCCAGAAGACGGTCTCCGAGACCGCTGACGCCACGTTCCGGGAGGAGTCGACAGGGTCAACCACTATCAAAGGCTCAGGGAACCTCTTGTGAAGGGCTTCAGCTGACGACCCTCCGAGGATGTCCAGGGCGCGCCCTCTCCTCCACCCCTCCGCGGCCTCCAGCACCGCCTCGAAGGACCCATAGTGGATAACCAGGAGCTCGCAGAGGTAGCCCGAGAATCCCCCCACCTTCACCTCGGCGCCGTAGACGCCTACCCCCTTCATGAACCTCTTCAGGAGGCGTACCTCCTCGCGGTCCTGCGTGCTGAGGCGCTCCCTCACGAAGACCGAGTGGAGGGGCGTACGGTCCGTCGCCGAGGTTAGCCCCTCACGGGGGTCGACTCGGAAGCAGGGGACGAAGTCTACCTGGAAGCCGTCTACCTCCGCCTTCAGGTAGGGGTGCTCGGCGTAGGCCTCCGTCCAACCCGACACCAGGTAGCCCTTCACGGCCTCGAGGACACGGGGGAGGACGCTCCTGTCATATCCGGCGTCGAGGACCATGAAGACGTCGACATCATTGTCCCCGCTGAGCCATGTACCCCGGGAAGCAGAGCCGTGGACTTCCACTGAAGCTCCCAGGTCGGCCTCCCTCAGGTAGCGGGTCAGAGACCCCTCAGTCCTGGAGATGAACGCCTTGAGGGCTTCGACCTCAGTATCCTTGGGCACAATCCGCTCCAGAACTACTCCTCGAAGATCCGCCCACTCCATCTCGATATCAAGGATCAAATGCATCAGGGGGTCTATAAGCTCGACGCAGCGATCGAGGCCTTAGAGTTTAATAGATAAAGTAAAGCGGGGAGGTCCTCTCAGAGCCTCAGATCTGTGTGGAGATTCAGTCGTCCTAGGGCTCGGTCTTGTTGGTCCTACCCAGGCTCGCTCCGCTGGACCTGCCGTTGTTGGAATTACTGCTCTTCACCATCTCCTTGATGGTCTCCTTGATCTCCTCGACGAGCCCCTCAACCGTCTCGAGCTTCTCATTGATGTCCTCGTCGTCGCCGGACTTCAGGCTCTCGACCGCCTTCGTAAACTCACCTCGCGTCTTGTTCACAGTGTCCTCGACGGGGGTCGTGTCCACGCCCTTCTTTCTCAGGTTACTCAGCTTCTTGTCGATGTTGTCGCTCTTGGTCTCCAGCTTGCCGATGCACTTGAGCTGCTCAATGGAGCCCTCGCTGAGCTCCTCGACGACCTCCAGCTCCTCGAAGATCTTACCGAGGACCCCGTCCAAGTCATCGATCACATCGTCGACGTCGCTCTCGTTAAGGTGGGTCTTCATCTTGCTGTTCCTACCCTTGGCCTCCTGGAACACCCCCTCGACGACCCCATCTGTCTCAGGGGTCTTGAGAATGTTCACCAGGATGTTCTCCACCATCTTTTCGAGCTTCTCGAGTTTCTCGTCGCTCTTCTCCAGGAACTTGAGGGCCCTCGCGGCCTTCATCTTGGCGCACAACTCCTTGAGTATGCCCATCACATCGTCCATCAAAGCGAGGGCCTCGAACTTCGCGTCGAGAACCTCCGTGACCTTTCCGTCCTCCAGAAGATTGTCAGCGAGTTGGAGCAACGCTGAAGCGTCATCCATCAGATCCTCGGCCTCCGAGACGTCCAATCCCGCATCCCTGAGACTTATCAAAGTCTCGTAGATCTGATCGGAGTATGTATAAGCCCTGTCGAGAGACTCCCTGACGTTTATCGCTAACTCCGTTAAGGTCAATTCTGGCTCTTCAGGTACCTGATGTACCTCACCCTTGAGGGCGAACTCCAGAGCTTTACCGTAGAGCTCCAGGGCCTTCGTCGCTTTCAGCTCGGCAAGCTCGTACTCCAGTTTATCGCAAAGTCTGTAGACCTCACTGGATGTCAGCTCGGCTTTCCAAAAGAACTCCTCCGCCTGGGAGGATACCAAAAGGCCCTGGTCAACGACTTTGTTGAAGGTCGCGATGACCTCGGCACGGCTTGCAGTCATAAATGAGATGAGCATATCAATGAGTTCGTAGGGTTCACTCATCTCAGGGGAGCCACTATCAAAAGGCTCGTATCCGGGGTAACCCGGCTCAAGGTAGTCCGAGAATCCGAACACGCCCGCCGACGACGCCAGCATCAACATGGCGAGTAGCGTCGCACCGATCAAGCTGTTCGCATTTCTTGGATACCTAAACGAGGAGAGCATCATCGATCAGCGATTCACACTCCTGGGAGATATCGAAGATCTCCTGAATCTTCTTGATGGCCAGAACCTTCCTGTCGGGGGTGCCAAGTAGGAGGTTGAGGATAGCCATGTCGAAGGACTTCTGCAGGCTTGACTCGCTGAGGGTGCCCGAGTTGCTCAAAGTCTTCAGCGCCACTCCATTTCACCGTCATATTAGGACCCCAGGCTTTGATATGAAGAACCCTCTGGAACGATCTGGAACGATGGGTCCACCATGTCAGTGGGCGGCTTCATGTACTTCGACCCGATGTACACGTACGTCTCTCTGCCCACCATCTTGGTCTCCAGTATCTCCTCGGCCTCAAGCCTCCGTATCATCCTCCAGGCACTGGATTTCGGAATCCCGAAGCGCTCCCGGAGCTCAGAGGCGAAAACGCCGCCCCCGCACTCGTAGATGTACCTGATGACCTCCTTTTCGTCCAATCGCAGCGTATTATGCTTCTTGAACAGGGAGGCCAAGTCTATCTCCCCTATCACCTCCTCGGCCGCCGGTTCGACCATGGTAGCCACTTCGACAGCCAAGATCGCCCCCCTGCGCCTCAGATAGATGATTATCGCGACGGGGGTGACGAGGGCGGGCACCGCGACGACCCATATCAGCGGTGTCTGATACCAGGGGGGCCTCCTCGACATCAGGGCCGCAATCGAGGCTTGATAGGCTAGCTGCTTCACGGCCTCGTAGTCGCCCCGTTCGAAGGATCGCCTGGCCTCCGCCAGCTCTTCTATCGCCTGTTCGAGCATAGTGGTCCTCCCGGCGTCGCTGGCAGACTCGATGTCGGACTCCGCTGAGGTGAGTATCGCCAGCGCCTCCTGGGCTGAGGCCCTGACGCTTTTTATACTGTCCTCTATCTGTTTCGCGTACTGCTCCGCCTTTGAGTACAGCCCCTCGGTGTAGGCGTCCTCCGCCTGCGTCAAGAGCGCGTCGGCCTCGTCGACGTTCAGGCCCTCCTTGCGCCCCTCATCCAGGGCGGAGCGGGCCTCGTTTATCAAGTAGAAGGCGTTCTCCTTCGTGCCCAGGACGCCGAGGACGTAGGAGACTGTGATGCTTCCCGGGGGCATGGTCAGCATGGCGCTGTTCTCCGAGATGCTGATGCTCGTCGGGGTGGGGGAGAGGCTGATTATAGTCGCCTCGGCGGGGAGGGTCAACGTGGACTCCACGGGGGCCTGGAAGCTGAAGATCCAGTAGGCGCCCGTCTTATTGGTCAGGGAGGTTGTGGAGTAGAAGATCTCCAGGAACTCCGCTCCGAGGGAGTCGATGTTGGCGACTTTCCCGTCCACAGTGTAGTCGAGGAGGAAGCCGTCATCATCTTTTATTATCAGGTTCTCGGGTGAGCAGGAGGGTAAGGAGACGTTGACCTGGGCCAGCCTGGAGTCGATCCCCACCTCGCACCTCACATCGACGACGCCGTCGGTGTAGAGCCTCATCTCCAAATCCGAAAACTCGATTTTAATGGAGAAGACGACGGGGGCACCGGCGGCGAGGAACATGATCAGCACTAAGGTGACTAGCGAACTCCCCCTTCGTAATGCTGACTTCAATAGCCCTACGAACCTTTTATTAATTTTAGAAGTAAGGCTTGTAGGTATTTATACGGATTATTGAAGCATAATAAGTTTTTTTACTAAGGAGGAAGGAGAAAGATCATCATAATCAGAAGGGGTTTTCAGAGGAAAATACATATTCATGCTACATATCAGGCATCTATCAAACGAGTGTCGAACGTCAAGATAGGCCTTCTATAGAATAAATTACACTTATACAGATATTTTTCTGGCAGAAATTGAAATGAACCGGGGAGAACCCCGTTCAGAGATAAGATGCCTCCGGATGGTGTTACTCGGCCTCGCCCACCGCCGGATTCTCCACCATGATGGGAGTTGGGACGTCTTCCGCCACCTGGTAGCGCTCCCTCAGGCCATTGAGGGACTCAATCTTCTTGCTTTTCTTATCGAACTGCCAGAACCTCAGGCATCTGCCGTTGTGGTTGTAGCATCGTTCCTTGACGCGCCTCAGCTGCATCAGGTTGGTCTCAAGCATGTGGTCCGTGTACCCGCTTTCCGAGACCGGGAGCTTATTCTCCCCCGTTCTCCTGAGCTGGGTGAGTGCTTTCTCCATCCACCGCTCGCTGTTGACGATGGACCTGTAGCTGCTGCACTCCCCGGTGTAGGGGCAAAGCGACGTGTTCCTGAAGTACTCTCGCAAGTTCTGATCCTCCTTCTCCGGCTTTCTTGAAATCTGATCCACCTCTAATAAAGCGATTATCGAAACCTATCCGGTCATGGGAGAATTTACGTTTGAAACCGATGCCGGAGACAGAGCAGTGAAATGTAGAGATGAACCATATCGGGGACCTCCAGGCGCCACCACTGGGGGGCTCACGCGGTCGATGTCGGTGCCCTGATGACCGTCCTGAAGTAGCTGCGTAGATAGCTTCTCTTGATGAACCTGCGCTTGTTCAGTATAAAATCCGGGGCAATGAGGCGCTTCAATCGGGCGTCCATTATTATGCTGCGCAACCTGTCATAAGAGATCCTGTGCCTCTCCGCCAGCCTGTCGAGGACTATGATCCCATCTGTCTTCCTCAGCTCGTCGAGGATGAGTTTCTCCGTGTTCTCCATGCTGGATATCTCCCTCGCCTTGGAGATCCTCCTGCTGGCGAAGTACATTCCCAGGAGGAGGGGAGAGTAACCGCCGACAAGGTTGACCGCAATCATCATCGGCACCGAGTACCAGCCGAAGGTGAGGGTGGTGAAGAAGAAGAGGAGCGACCAGAGGAAGCAGACGTAGAAGAACAGCCTGACGACGAGGGACCTGTTCCTAAGCCCCCAGGTCACAGCGCTGGACCGGTACAGCCCATAGAGGAACGAGTAATAGATCATGGAGAAGATTAGAGAGTTGCTCGGCATGGGGGAAGAGACCACGCTCATGGCGGTCAGTATCAGCAGCAGGACGCCGAAGAGGTCCGAGAGCTTCTTCCTTATTGACGACGGCATGACTTCGCTTAGGCAAATTATGGACAATAGGATAAAATCGTTGTCCCTCGGAGAAGGGTGTTGGAGGCCCCCCCGGATGTCATCCACCCGACGGGGTGAGGGTCGAGTAGATGGGCCCCCGGGGCGTCAGGACGCTGCTCTTCAGCTTCACGTGCGCCACCTCGAAAGCGCCGAATTCGACCTCCTCTGCCTCTCCTATGGCCTCGGCGAGTCTCTCACGGTTCCTTCCGGACCTGACCCGTGCCAGGGTGAGGTGGGGGCTGAACCTCCTGCCCTCCCTCCTGAATCCAAGCTTCGAGAGCCCCGCCTCTAGGTCGTTGAATACCGCCTCCATCTCACTGACTCCCCGGGAGACGCCGGCCCAGACAACCCTGGGCCTCCTGAGGTTGGGGAAGGCCCCGATGCCCCTCAGCTCCATCTCGAAGGGCTGGAACTCGACGCGGGTGACGAACTCCTTGACCTCCTCGAGGAGGACCTCCTCCACGTCCCCGAGGAACTTTAAGGTCAGGTGCATGTTCTCGCCCTCGACGCTCTTGATGTCCGCACCAGTTCCCTCCAGCGTCCTCTGGACACGCCCCAGAGACCCGAGGATCACGGGGTCGTCAAACTCCACGGCGATAAAGCTCCTAACTCCCATCGAACTTACCTCAAGGGTAGGGTATCCACCAATCAGATTAAATCTGCCGGACGCCGCATGACGGGCCCCGGGCCTCCTTCGGAGCCGCATCGTAAAGTATGTTATATGATCGGGTACCCATTCACTAGTCATGGGCGAGAAGTCTCTCCACGAGGCTGTGAAGAGATGGTACGCTCGCCCCGGCGACAGCCTTGAGACGGTCGTGGAAGGCTATGTGGTCGACGTGGTACGGGGAGACCTCCTCGTTGAGGTCCAGACAAGCAATTTCTCGGCCCTCAAGGAGAAGCTGGGGGATCTGGCCCGGAGCCATCGGGTCCGCCTCGTCCACCCCGTGCCAAGTACTAAATGGATCGTAAGGCTCTCGCAGAATGGCGAGGAACTCTCGAGGCGCAGATCCCCCAAGAAGGGTAGGGTCGAGGAGGTTTTCTACGAACTCGTCTACCTCCCCGAGATGGTGGCGGAGCCAAACCTCTCCCTTGAGGTACTCCTCGTCGAGGCGGAGGAGGTCCTGATCGACGACGGGAGGGGGAGCTGGAGGAGGAGATGGTGGAGCGTCCACGACAGGCGCCTCCTAAGGGTCGTCGAGATAACCGTTTTCCACGAGCCCCAAGACTTCCTTGGACTGCTCCCGGAGGGCCTCCCTGAGAGATTCACGGTAAAGGACCTGGCTGAGAGGAAGCACCTCAGGTCGAGCCTCGCCCAGAAGATGGCCTACTGCCTCCGCCACATGGGGGCAACTGAGGTGGTGGGCAGGCGCGGGCGGGCCCTGCTCTACTCCAAACGGGATGGATGACGGGGTACAGTCCGACTTGGATCCATGTGTCCACCGTGGCGTTCATCAAGCGATTTAAATCAATGATAGCTCTCTTTGAATGGATACGCCATGATATGGGAGGGCACAGGTTGAGGATCGGCGGGATAGTGGACATGTCGACCCTGGACTGGTATGGCAACGTCTCCCTCATCATCTTCTTCGCAGGCTGCAACTTCCGCTGCCCCTACTGTCAGAACTCGGGGCTCCTACTCCTGGACTCGGGAAACGAGGTGAACCTAGAGCTGATCCGTGAGAGGATAGAGACGGGAATGTCGCCCGTCGCCCTCCTCGACGCCGTCGTGCTCACCGGGGGAGAGCCCACGCTGCAGCCTGAGGCCTGCAGGGCTATCTCGGAGCTCGTGAAGGGCATGGGGCTCAAGGTCATGCTGGATACGAACGGAAGCCGACCGCTGGTGACGGAGGCCCTCTTGAAAGCCGAGTTCATCGACCGTGTGGCCCTGGACATCAAGGCCCCACTGAATCCCGAGGAGTACAGCATAGCGGCGGGCTTACGAGGGGGCGCCGAGGAGATCGTCTCGAACGTCGACGCGACGCTGGACCTGTGCGGTGCTCACGGTGTCCCAGTCGAGGCGAGGACTACCGTTGCGCCGACGATCTCGGATGCGGATGGGTTTATCAGGCGCCTTTCACGGGACATCAGGGACAGATGTGACGTCTACTACCTTCAGCAGTTCGACAACACCGGGGAGGTGCTGAACCTGGAGGTCAAGGCCCTCAAGCCCCCCTCGAGGGAGAGGCTTCTGGAGCTCGCCCAGATAGCCCGGGACAGTGGCGTGGAGAACGTCTACATCAAAACGAGGAAGCTAGGGCTGGAGAAGGTGGACTGAACATGGTCGAGGGAGCGCTTGTCCTAATCACCGGGATGCCCGGGGCCGGGAAGACAACCCTCGCAAAGATGTTCGGGGAGAAGGGTTACACTGTCATCAAGATGGGTGACGTCATCAGGGAACTCTCCGCCGGGAGGGGGCTAGAGCCTACCCACGCCAACCTCGGGAACACGGCCAGGGACATCCGCGCCAAAGGCGGAGACTCCGCCGTCGCCGTAGAGTGCATAAAGAAGCTCGAGGGGATGGGGGAGGTGAAGGTCGTCATCGACGGCATCAGGAGCATAGCTGAGGTGGACGCCTTCAGGGAGCGCTTTGAGACGACCCTCATCGCCGTCCACGCCTCGCCCTCAACGAGATACTCAAGGCTCAGGGCGCGCTGTCGAACCGACGACCCCATGGACTGGGAGACCTTCCACACCAGGGACATGAGGGAACTGGGCTTCAGCCTTGGCTGGGCGGTGGCTCAGGCTGACCACATGATCGTGAATGAGGAGACGGTCCAGGTCATGAGGGGCAGGTTCAACGAGATTCTGGGGATGCTCTGAGGGCTATGACTGAAGTGGAGATAACCGTCAGGACCACAGTCAACCCCACGGAGGACCCGGCGAAGGTGGAGACGGCGATCAGGAACCTCCTGGGAGACATCCCCCTCAGGAACGAAAGCCAGGGCGATTCAGTGGTCATCGAGGGGAGCCTCAGCGGCCTAGAGTCCCTGGGACCCTTCAGGGACTCCCTGAGCAGGGCGAGGATAAGGGACGCCGCCCGATCCCTACTCACCAGGATCGCCCAGGACGGCCTCATCTCCTTCGGCCTCAACAAGCAGGCCGCCTTCGCGGGGCAGGCATCGTTCCACGGCTCGGGGGAGTCGCCACTGGGCCCTATCCAGCTCACCATCAGAGGGGATGCGGACGTAATCATCGGATTCCTCTGCGGTTCGGGCTCGAAAAGACGATTTTGAGCCTCATCCATAGTATGTATTAATAAATATAATATATTTTATCATAATTTAATATGTAGTGCCGGGGTATAGATATTTATTTAAGTGTGATGCACAATTGCCTTCTGATCAACTATGGCAAAAAAGTTGACCCCATGGGAGTCACAGCTCGCCAACGTGAAGAAGATCTGTGACATCATGGGACTAGAACCTTCAGTCTTCGAGGTCGTGAGCCACCACAAGGAGATCCTCAAGGTCTCACTGCCCCTGAAAATGGACGACGGCACCATCAAGACGTTTGAGGGAGTCAGGATCCATCACAACGACGCACGAGGCCCCACCAAGGGCGGTATCCGCTACCACCCAGATATCGACATGGACACCGAGATGGCCCTGGCCGCTTGGATGACATGGAAGAACGCCGTGGTCGACCTCCCCTATGGAGGGGGGAAGGGCGGCATCAACGTCGACCCCAAGGCACTTTCCCCTGGTGAGCTGGAGAGGCTCACGAGGATGTACGCCGTCGCCATCGTCAAGTTCGTAGGCGTCGATCTGGACGTCCCGGCCCCCGACGTGGGGACGAACGCCCAGATCATGGCGTGGTTCGTCGACGAGTACTACAAGATGATCGGTAAGATCACACCCGGCGTCGTCACAGCGAAGCCCCTCTCTATCGGGGGGAGCCTGGGCAGGTCCACGGCGACCGGCAGGGGCGTCTACTTCGTCGGCGTCGAGGCGTCCGAGGCGTTTAACATTCCCATCAAGGGCTCAAAGGTCTCCATCATGGGCTTCGGTAACGTCGCTAGGAGCGCGGCCTTTAACTTCCACAACGCCGGCGCCAAGATAGTCGCGCTCAGCGACTCAAGGGGCGGCATCTACAACGCGAATGGCCTTGACCCCTACAAGGTGCAGGAGCACAAGGCTGCGACAGGCAAGGTCTCGGGCTTCCCGGGCGCCGAGGAGGTCGGTCCAGCCGGTACTCTGACCGTGGACTGTGACATACTCATCCCCGCGGCGCTCCAGAACGCCCTCACCAAGGACAACGCCGGAGACGTCAAGGCTAAGCTGATCCTCGAGGGCGCCAACGGCCCCACTCTACCTGAGGCGGACGAGATCCTCAACAAGAAGGGCGTGATAATCGTGCCAGACATCTGCGCCAACGCAGGCGGCGTGACCGTCAGCTACTTCGAGTGGGTCCAGAACAGGCAGGGCTACTACTGGACCGAGGAGGAGGTCGACGAGCGGCTCAAGAGGATCATGGTCAAGGCGTTCCACGACCTGAAGGAGCAGGCAGACAAGTACAACGTCCCCCTGAGGGGCGGCGCCTACGCCCTCGCTATCGGCAGGGTCGCCGAGGCGATGCGCTTCCTCGGAAGGATTTAGCACAAATTCCCAACTTTTTCTTTAATTTTTTAGACTTTTCGAAGAACGAGATACTGTGCTCACCTGGGTAGGCATCCAACGCGAGTGGGGTCGCTACCTCATGCCTTGAGAGGGCAATGAACGGTCAGCGTTACTTCTGGAGCGTCGAGGAGGTAGACCAGAAACTTCACCAGATCATGGTTAACATCTATTAGGCTGCGTACGATTCATCCAATATCTTCGGCAAGCCGGGCAGCTACGTCCCAGGCGCCAACATCACTAGTTTCCTCAAGGTAGCCGACGCGATGGTCGCCTAGGGATATCTAGCCAAAGCACCCTTAGGGACCTCTTTGCGGGTCCCTCAATTTTTATAATTTAAAATACGTTGCGGAGGCTATGACTAGTCCTCCTTGTAGATGTACCAGTAGAGGGTCGCAACGAAGAACGCCCCGCCGATGATGTTTCCTATGGTGACCGGGATCAGGTTGCCGATGAAGCCAGCCCACGTCAGGTTGCTCAGGTCCCCGGTGAACTGGGATGCGATAGAGGGAACGCCCATGAGCAGTATCCCGATGGGGATGAAGAACATGTTGGCGACGCTGTGCTCGTAACCCGACGACACGAAGGCCATGATGGGGAAGAGACACGCGAATATCTTCCCGATGGCGTCGTCGGTCGAGGTCGTCAGCCAGACCGCAAGGCAGACCAGCCAGTTGCAGAGGACTCCCCGGGCCATCAGAGGAATAAAGCCCAGGTTAACCTTGCCGTTGGCTATAGCGAGCGCCCTCAGTCCGAGAGCCCCGCCTCCAAGGTCGTAGAGGCCTCCAGCATAAACGAGGGTGACGAGGAGAAGTGCGCCGACGAGGTTGCCCCCGTAGACGATGGCCCAGCTCCTGACGACCTCAAGAAACCCCGTCCTGTTGGAGAGGCAGGAGAGGAGCACCAGGTTGTTCCCTGTGAAGAGCTCGGCTCCCGCGAGGACAACGAGCATGAGACCAACTGAGAAGACGGTGCCAGCGACCACCTGGGTGACACCCACACCGTACATCGGGATCATGTCCATCGAGGCTGTGGTCGCGAGCTGAGCGCCGAAGCCGATGTAGACGCCTGCCAGCACAGCCAGTAGGAACATCTTGCTGAAGGGAAGCCTTGCTTTTTTCTCCCCCGCGTCGCAGACCGCCTTCGCGATCTCCGGGGGTTTCCTGTTCACCATGGTATCAGTATCACTCCGTGAAGTCTTTACTTCTTCCCCCCTTTACTATAAAATAATATCCCATTCGTCGATACGCACTCGTTTGGGGGTTCCCCGACTCCGCTGGTGCGGGTAAAGGCTTAACTTCGTAATCAGGAGAACCCGTTGTGGTTGTCAAGGGCATGAGAGTGGAGATCCGGAGGGATGTGCTCAGGGCGATCCTGGCCTGGGCCGGGGAACGCCATCCATATGAGATAGTGCTCCTCCTCCGCGGCAAGGTGGGCAAGGAGGTTGCCACCGTCGAGGAGTTCCTCTTCCCGCCCTTCGCTTCGGGGGGCAGGGGTTCAGCCCGGTTCCCGGCGCACATGCTCCCGATAGACTTCTCGGTTATAGGTACCATCCATTCCCATCCGACGGGCGTGCCGAGGCCTTCAACGACTGACCTGAACCAGTTCTACGGGAAAATAATGATGATAATGGCTCACCCTTACCGTGAGGACTGCGTATGCGCCTATAACTCCAGGGGAGAGCCCCTCAAGATCAAGGTAATCGAAAGCCGTGGAGACCCTGCGTAGCATAGCCCAAACCTCCCACAATAAGTAAGAGGGGCGAGAGCCCGCACGTTGAGAAGAGGGCTCCCGGATAAAACTTAAATTAATAGTGTTCTTTATAAAGTGCTTATTGTAGGTGAAAGAAATGGTAGAAGTACTCGTTCTATACTACTCCAGGGGCGGGCGCACCCAGCAGATGGCTGATGCCATCGCCGAGGGTGTCGCAAGCGTCGATGATGCAACGGCAAAGGTGAAAAGGGTTGACTTCGCCCTGGCCACCGACCTCGTCGACTGCGACGCGGTGGCGATCGGATCGCCGAACTACTTCAGTTACATGGCGGGCCTCATGAAGGACTTCTTTGACAGGGCCCTCGCCATCAGGGACAGGACAGCGGGGAAGCCGGCCGCGGCGTTCACGTCTGGAGGGGGTTCCAGCGACACCGCACTGAAGAGCCTTGAGAGGATGATAAACTCCTTCAAGCTCGAGAAGGCGTTCGACGGAGTCATCTCCTCGGGGGAGCCCTCCGAGGCCGACCTCGCCAAGTGCCGGGAGATGGGCGCAGCCCTCGCCAAGGCCGCAAAGTAGAGTTCTCCATATTTTTACTAATTTCTCACATTTTTCAACGAGATTGGGAAAAGCTATTCTGTCCCTGCCTTCATATGAGGTTTCATGGTCGAAGAGTATGACGTCCTGATCGAGAACGCAAAGATCGTGGACGGAATCAAAGCAGTCTACACCGGCTCCATAGGCATTGGGGACGGGAGCATCGCGGCGATAGGGAAAGTGTCCGGAGATGCGGCGAGGGTTATCGACGCATCCGGTCTCATAGCTATGCCCGGATTCGTGGACTCCCACTCCCACGCCGACGGCAGCTTCCCGTGGTACCCTGACTCCCAGAGCGCAGTGCTGCAGGGGTGCACGACGGTCGTCGCCGGCCAGTGCGGCGGCTCACCCGCCCCCATCAGGGAGTACATGCGGGCACCGGGGGTCCTCACAGACGAGCTGTTCGAGAAGACCCCGTACCTTTACCACAGGCCGAGCTCGCTGATGACTCTGGAAGCGGTGAACGAAATGCTGGAGGAGAAGTACGGCTGGGGCATCTCATGGAGGACAATGGCGGAGTACTTCGAGTTCATAGAGGGGAAAGGCATCTCCATCAACTACGCCCCCCTTGTCGGCCACGGCACCGTCAGGTACGCCGTGATGGGGGAGGACTACAAGCGCCACAGCACCGAGGAGGAACTCGAAGAGATGAAGGTCCTCATCCGCCAGGCGATGGAGGAGGGCTGCATCGGCCTCTCAGCGGGGCTCGACTACGACCCCGACGTCTTCGCCGACAAGGCGGAGATGGACGCCTGCGTCGGCGTGCTCAAGGAGTACGACGGCATCTACACCCCCCACTGGAGGAGGACCGGGAGGCGCAGGAACGTCAAGGCGGGCACCGGGTACGCAGAGCCCCTCGACGGCATTCTGGAGGTGCTGGACACCTGCAGGAAGGCCGATGTGAGGATGAACATCGCCCACTTGGCGCCGGGCTGGCACACCATCCCCCCCATGACCCCCAGTATAGGAGACGCCATCGGGGAGGCGACGGTGAAGCCCATCGACGACGCCATAGCCGAGGGATTGAAGGTGAGCTTCGACTGCATCCCTTGGGAATGCTGGGAGCCCCTGCCCTACCTGTGCAGCGTCCACTTCACCCAGTGGCTCAGGCTCCTTGGCTCCAGAGAGAGGCTGGCGGAGTGGCTCAAGATCGACGAGTTCAGGAAGAAGTCCTGGGAGGAGATCGAGTCCGGGAAGCTCTTCCAGAGGGTCGTCATCAACCCGTGCCTCAACGCCACCCACTGGGCTGAGAACCTCTACATCACGAAGCACGACAACGGCAACTACGAGGACAAGCTTCTCTCAGAGACCGCCGAGGTCATGGGGAAGGACCCGTGGGAGGCCCTCTGCGACCTCATCGTCGAGGACCCCGACTCCCGGGGCTCCCACAAGGACTACAGGGGCCCCGAGGAGCAGATGAAGGTCTTCTTCAAGCACCCCATGGGCACCGTCGGCCTCGACGTCTCCGTCTGCGACGACAAGTGGGAGAGGAGAACGCCCCCCTACTCGATCCCCCTGCCCGACACCTACTCTGGGTACCCCAAGTTCCTCATGAGGTACGTGAGGGACGGGAACCTGTTCACCCTGGAGGAGACGGTACAGAAGTGCGCCACCCTGCCGGCCAGGTTCCACAAACTGGAGGGGCGGGGGGTTCTCTCCGTGGGTGCCCACGCCGACATCACCCTCCTCGACCTCCCGGGGATAAAGATCCTGGGCAAGCTCCAGGAGTCTAGGCAGTACCCGGAAGGATTCCCGTACGTGCTCGTGAACGGCACCATAGTCGTCGACGGGGGAAGGCACGTGAGCACGAGGCCCGGGCAGATCCTGAAGAGAGCTTAGCCCTCACCCCCCCTTTATATTCATCTTTTATTGGATGAAACACACGTTAACTCGGAGTTCATTTTGAGCGAGTTCAACGAGTACGGCAAGAGAATTGTGAAGCAGATCTGGCCCTCGAGCCACCCCCTGGCGGTGAAGATGCTCACGGACAGGGATCAGGTCCCCGAGGAGGCCAAGCGCCCCACCGTGGACTATGGCAAGTGTATGTCAACCTGCCAGGCCTTCGCCCTCTCCAGGAAGTACGGCGAGTGCGTCGCCCAGCTCTTCGAGGACATGTGGTGCCCCGAGCCCGTGATCGGCTTCGGCCTCACCGAGCCACCCCAGTACTTCCTTGATGGGAACAACCGCTACCCCGGCGGCGTCGTCTCCCTGGAGGCCGGGGAAAACTGGGCCAAGGAGTTCCCGAGGCTGGAGACAGGGAAGTACGTGGGTGTCGTCTCTGCCCCCCTGACCACTGCCACCTTCGAGCCCGACATCGCCGTCATCTACTGCAACTCCGCCCAGTTGACCAGGCTTCTCCTGGGGATTGCATACCACGATGGTAGGGACATCGCCACCGTCCTCGGTGGCCACGCCGCCTGTGTCTACGCCGTCGTGCCGGCTCTCCTTGCGGGGAGGTGCCAGGTCGCAGTGCCCTGCAGGGGAGACAGGGGTCGGGCCGGCGCTCAGGACGATGAGATGATCTTCTCTATGCCCAAGGACAGGATCGGGGATCTGGCGTACGGCCTCGAGCAGAAGGGGACGGGCACGCTGCCCCAGGGTTTCTCCCTAGTGCCCGAGTACGGGCTCTCCCCGAGCTACGCTGAGATGGCGCGGCAGATGGGTCAGCGAAGGGCAGACGGCTCGGAGATCGTGAGCCTCTCTGAGGCGGAGCGGAGGCGGGCCCTCCAGTACCGATAGTGTGCCGCGCGGGAGAATCCCCCCTTTTTTATTGGAAAACTCAAATCTGGGGCGTTACGAGGCGATTAAATTATACGTTTACTCTCCAAAGGTATTATAGCATGGCGAGGAAGCTGCCGAGCTACGAGGAGGTCGTCGACGCGGCCATCGACGTCTTCAAGCAGTACGACACAGCTTTGACCCTGCGGCAACTCTACTACCGCCTCGTCTCCAAGCATCTCTTTCCGAACACCATCAACAGCTACAAGCGCCTGAGCAGGCTAATGGTCCAAGCGAGGGAGCGGAGGGACGTCCCCGTCAACTGCCTTGAGGACAGGAGCCGCCGCATCCTCGGGAGGGGGGACACCGGGTATACGTCAGCCCAGGAGTTCCTGAGGAGGCGCTTCGCTAGCCTCAGGGAGAGCTACAAGGAGTTCAGGATGCCCATGTGGGACATCCAGAGCAGCTACGTCGTTGTGAGCCTAGAGAAGGACGCCCTCAGCCGGTTGGTGAGCGACATCGCCAACCAGTACTCGGTGAGGACCTTCCCCACCAGGGGCTACCCCAGCTTCACATACGTCCAGAGGATGGCGTCTTACATCAGGAACAGGCTCAATGGCAAGCCGACCACTGTCCTCTACTTCGGGGACTTCGACCCCAGCGGCGTCGACATCGAGAGGGACCTCACCGAGAGGCTGGGGAAGTACAACGCGGGGGACTTCCAGGTCCGCAGGGTGGCGCTTACTAAGGACCAGATCCTGAAGTACAGCCTGCCGCCGATGCCGGTGAAGAGGAGCGACGCCAGGGCCGACGGTTTCATGGCCTCCTACGGTGACCAGTCGGTTGAGCTGGACGCCGTCGAGCCCAACACGCTGAAGCTCCTCGTCGCCCAGTCCATCGCCTCCTACATCGATCTCAACGCCTGGAAGAGGAAGGAGGAGGAGATAGACAACCTCAAGACCTGGCTCAAGGACAAGCTTGAGAACATGGAGGACCTGCTTCTCGACAGCTAGCCGCCAGGTTCTCTGAGCAGTCGTTCTATGGACCCGTCGTCGTAGCTCAGGAGGCGCCCGATGCCCCAGGCCAACTCGTTCTCGACTTCCCCAAGGGTCCCGTCCTCCTCGTGCCGTCTCTTCAGCGCTTTCATGGCCATGTACTCGTCGACCACTCCCTGGTCCGCGGCGATGTGGATGACGTGCTTCCCCCGAGTGTGCTCGGGGTCGAAGAGCTGGGTCTCCAAAAAGTCTTCGTCCACGTGGAGGACGATACCCCTCTCATGGGCGATGAGACTGACGTCGTCGATGATGGAGTCGAGCCGCTCCCTGGTCATCGGTGAGCTCAATGCCAGCCTCTTGCAGCCGTTGCCGACAACCTCGGCGAACGCCGCTATCACCCCCATCTGGTAGGACACCCAGTCGAACTTGCTCCTGTCGAACCTCTTACCATCTCCGTCCATGAGAGGAAAGGAGGGGGTGGACCCATAATAACGGTTGTCCAATGCCGGAGACGCTAGAAGCGGGGGTTCTCCAGCAGCTCCCTGATGGCGTCGTCGCTGTAGCTGAGCAACCTCCCCAGGCCCCAAGCGACCTCGGTCTCGACTTCATCGTTCAGAGTGCCAGCCTCCAGGTGCTCCCTCTTCATCTCCTTGAGGGCCCTGTACACGTCGACTGTGGCCTCGTCCTCCGCCAAGTGTATCACGATCTTGCCCCGGGTGAACTCGGGGTTGAACAGCTTTGTGCCCAGGAACTCCTCGTCGACATGGAGTGTCACGTCGTATTCCCTCGCGATCCTCTCGACGTCCTCGATTATGACCTCAAACTCCCCCCTTGAGAGGGGCGGGCTGAGGGCGAGGCGCTTCACCCCCGAGCCGACGCACTCGGCGAATGCGTAGACCATCCCGAGGTTATAGGATCTGGTGTCCAAGGAGTTGGGGTCGAACCTGTCATCAGTCATCTCTATCACGTGCGTATCTGAGGAAATGTTCCTAAGACATTAAAAAAGGCCCGGACTATTCCGCCCCGACATGCACTCGGAGAGGGATTACATCCTCCAGGGGAGCACGAGGCCGTCCACTCCGGGCTCCCATCCCCTCAGCTTGCTACCGATTCCCCAATAACTTAGGGGCCTGTAGAGGAACACCCAAGGGGGGTCTTCGCTGGTCTTCCTGTAGATCCGGCTGTAGATCGCCCTCCGTTCCTCCGTGTCTACAGTGGCCGACGCCTCCTCGATGAGCCTGTCGACGCCCGTGTTCGTGTATCCCTCCCACCAGGGGCCCTTGAGGTCGGAGTGGAGTTTCTCCCTCATCACCCTGAAGGTGCTCAGGGGGCTGGAGTCGAACCAGCACATGTCCCCTATATCCTTGGACCTCACCTTGTCGGAGTAGCCCCCCTGCTCGGGGTCGGGGAAGGAGCTCACATCGAGGGTCACTCCCACCTTCGAGTACATCTCTTCCATGATCTCGACGACCTCCTGGGTCCTGAAGGAGTTGCCGTGGGGCTTGTCCACCGAGACGGTCAGGCCGCTAGGGTAACCTGCGTCGGCGAGGAGCCTCATCGCCTTCTCGGGGTCGTAGCGGGGCCCGGGCACCTTGGGATCGTATCCGAGGTGAAGCGGCGTGAGAACGCCCATCAGGGGCTCTGCCGAGTTGGGGAGTACCCTCTGGACGATCTCGCGCTTGTCCAGGGCGTAGTTGAGGGCCCGGCGCACCCTCCTGTCCGTGCAGGAGCCCCTGAAGCAGTTGAACATGAAGATGATGCACATACTACCCGCTCTCGAGAACACGCTCGCCTCGTCCGAGGACTCGACACGCCCAGCGTCGTCCTTGCTGAGCCCCGCAGCGATATCGGCCTCCCCCGAGAGGAGGAGCTCGACCCTCTCATCCGAGCTGCGCCCTAGGAGCCAGCGTACCTCCTTCACCGGGGGCTCACCGCCCCAGTATCCGGGGAACGCCTTGACGACGACGCTGGAACTGTCAGACTCCTCGATTCTGTAGGGGCCTGTCCCAACGTGATTCTTCTGCAGGTTTTCCAGGGCGCTCTCGGGGGCGATGGGCATCTCGACGATGAGGTCGAGGAGGTCGGCCATGGGCTTGGGTGTGACGACGCTGATGGTGGCCTCGTCGGGGGCCTCGATGACGGCGTCGCCAATGTAGCTGGCATAGACGCCCTCCGTTCCCAGCTCGCCTCCGAGGGAGGGGCCCCTCACCCTGTCCAGGGAGGCGACCACGTCCCTGGCCCGGAGCTTCTCGCCGTTGTGGCATGTGATATCGTCCCTCAGCTTGAAGGTCCAGCTCCGGGCGTCCTCCGCCAGACTCCAGCTCTCTGCGAGGGCTGGTTGGTATGAGCCGTCCTCGCCCCTCCGGACCAGGGCCTCGTAGATGGAGAAGACGAGGCTGAGTCGCCCCTTGGAGTCACTGCAGATTTGGGGGTCGCCGATCCTCACCCGGCTCTGAACGATGGTAATTGAGTCAGGGAGAGACAATTATTCACCTATCCTACACGGTGGGCACGAAGCATTTAACATGGTTTCTCCACGTCTCGGAGGGCCCTTCAGTCGGTGAGTTCCCCGAGCCTTACCCACCTTCCTGTCGCCAGGTCATAAAACCAGGACCTGTCCGGGTGCGCCTCGGTCTCGAGCTGGACCCTCAGGAGCTTCTCGGCGTGGGGCCTCTCTTCAAACCTCATCCGCAGCTCTGACCCCTCCAGCAACGAGACAAGTGAGGGACAGTTGAGGTCTAGCCCCACCTGGACGCCCCCATCGGGCCCTATACGGAGCGCGAAGGGGAACTGCCTGCAGCTGGCGGGCCTATCGTCGTAGATGGTGCAGAGGCCGTCCTCGAGGTGGGGGCAGTCGTCAAGAGTGAGCTGGTGGGCGGTAACCTTGAATCCCTCCCCCGAGGGGCTCCTGCCGACGCCCGCCGCAGGTTTCACCATAGACTCGGGAAAATGAGCCTTCTCATCAGATAGCAGCGTTAGCCCTCGGGTGATGCCCTGGTCCTCGGCGAGGAGGTTTCTGCAGCACTTCCCGCATCTCAGGCAGTGGAATGAGGTCTCGCCTGTCATGTTCTGTCGAACTCGATTGGGAGGTATGGGAGAATGGTCGGATATATTCTATGTCATATGGCGGCGTCAACAGGGATTTAGAATGGCATTGACCGGGTTAGATTCACCACCCTTATTCAGGCATCGCGTTTCATCCAGTTCAGACAGGGTTCAGGGAACCGTATCTGAGCTACTTTAAGTATAAATCTACATAAACATGAGATTTCTGCTAGCTGATGGACGACCCTGGATCTCTTAGGCCGATTCTGGGGGTAGCGGAGCCCCTCAAAGTGGAGGTAGATCTAGAGCTGTTCATATCGTCGATCAAGCTGACGGCTGAATGTGGGTTCGGTGCTGTCCTCATATTGGACGGAGAGGGCACCATCGTCTACGCATCCTCAATGCTTGAGGAGATGACCAATCAAAGACCCGAGGAGGTCGTCGGCACCCCCTTCATTGACCTGGTGCCTCCAGACTCTCGAGATATGGCTCATGAGGCCCTGTCGGACGCGTTGAAGGGTGAGAGCATCCAAGAGCAAAAGCTCAGCCTCAAGAGGAAGGGAGGAGATGCTGTATCTGTCGAGGTGAACCTCAAGCCTGTGGAGAGTAGTGGGGCGATCTCCTGGACACTCTGCTTCCTGAGGGAGGTCGATGACTACGAAAGGCAGTACAAAGGGCTGAAGGAGTCCGAGGAGAGGTATCGTTCCCTGTTCGAGCTCGCTCCCGAAGGCATTCTTACGACTGACCTCAAGGGTACCATAACATCCGCTAACTCCGCCTTCTACAAGCTGACCGGATTCAGTGAGGAGGAGGTCGTCGGGAAGTTCATACTGAGTATCGGGACCATCAGTATGCGAGATTTCCCCAAGCTCCTCGGGATTTTCAAGAGCATTATACAGGGTAAGAAGACGGGATCCATAAAGTTCAGATATAACAGGAAAGACGGAAGCATCAGGTGGGCTGAGGGCTACACAAAGGTCGTCCACGTGGGGCCCAGGAAGTGGGAGGGCCTCGCCGTCCTCCGGGACATAACCGAGCGAAAAGAGAACGAGGATGCGCTCCAGAGGAGCCTCGAGGAGCTCACCCGGTCAAACCAAGAGCTGGACGATTACACCTACGTGGTCTCCCACGATCTGAAGGCCCCCCTGAGGTCGATCATGGCGTTCAGCGAATTCCTCAACTCCGACTACGGGGACAAGCTCGACGAGACGGGGATGGAGTACCTAAGCCGTATCCAAGCGGCGACGACCCGCATGGACAGCCTCATCGAAGACCTCCTCGTCCTCTCCCGCATCGGACGGCTCTACCTCGAGACAGCGGAGGTCGACCTCGACGAGTTGATGCAGTCGATCATCCTAGACTTCGAGGCCCAGATCAAGGAGAGTGGAGCCGAGATCACATGGGATCACCTGCCGACTTTAAGGGTCTGGAGGGTCTGGATCAGGCAGCTGCTGGCCAACCTTATCGCCAACGGCCTCAAGTTCAACGAGTCCAAGGTCCCCAAGGTGCACATCGGGTTCAGGGAGAAAGACGAGGGGTACGTTTTCAGCGTCAGGGACAACGGCATAGGGATAAAGAAGGCGAACCAAGAGAAGATCTTCAAGCTCTTTCAGAGGCTGCACACCCAGGAGGAGTACCCAGGGACCGGCGCTGGCCTCGCCATCTGCAAGAAGATCGTGGAGTCCTTGGGCGGTCGGATCTGGGTGGAGAGCAAACAGGGGAGGAGAAGCACATTCTACTTCACGGTGCCTAAGGACATCGGGGAGGGTGAGATGGGCGGACATGCGGCCGTCGACGCCGAAGCCGATGATGTTACACCTGATATCATTATCGAGTACGATTCATCTCTGGAGGTCAGAGCGGATGAATGAGAGTCAATGCCCCGTCCTCCTCGTGGAGGACAACCCGGACGATATCCTCATAGTGAAGAGGGCGTGGAGGGAGGCCGAGATAGAGAACGACCTCATGGTCGTAAAGGACGGTGAGCAGGCGGTCCGCTTCCTCCAGAAGGGAAAGCCCTACGACGACGCACCCACGCTGATGCTGATCCTCCTTGATCTGAAGATGCCAAGGATGGACGGTTTCGACGTCCTAAAGGTGATCAAAGGGAACAGGAGGCTGAGGAGCATCCCGGTGGTCGTCCTAACGTCATCGGAGATGAGCAGGGACATCGAGAGGGCGTACGACTACGGGTGCAACAGCTACATCGTGAAGCCCACCAGCTTCGCCCAGTTCCAGAGGGCGATTAAGAAGTTGAAGCAATACTGGATGAGGATCTGCAAGACGCCGATGACCATCTAGGCCCAGTATCTTACGATACAAGGCGTATCATCGGTCTAGTCGGGTTTGTGGGAAAGGTTGTATCTAGAGAACCTGGAGGACCCCGCTCCGAGGCTCTATTATGCAGCCCATCTCCTTGAGCTTGAGGATGCAGGCGGCGGCGTCCTCCTCGGTGGTATCGACGGCCTCTTGGATGTACTGGAGGAGCTCCCACTCGGGCATCCGCCTCTTCGGATTGTTCTCCACGGCCTCCATCACCTCCCCGAGGATGGAGGAGATGTCCGTCCTCCCCCTTCCGCTATAGGCGACCCTGGAGACGAGGTTGATGGGGGCAGTGGGCCTGTGGCTGGCGACCGGGGGGGCCGCCCTCTCCCGCTTCTGCGGTAGCTCGAAGCCGAGGCCCATTGATTTCTGGGCCTTCCGTTCCTCGATGACCTCCTCGTGCCTCTGGTGCTCCTCGACGGCGGTGCCCAGGAGGTCCCTGATCTTCTGGGGGACGTCCATGCCGGTCATGATTCCGACGTAGGAGACCCAGCGACAGTGCTCCTTGGGGTAGACGCCAAGCATGGCGTCCCTACCCGTCAGCATCTCCTTGAGGACGCGGCGGACCCTGTCCACCTGGGTGGTGGTGAACTGGCCACTGGGGCCGTAGACGCCGAGGAGGACTCCGGCGGCGGTGGTGGGGTTGACGTCGGCGAAGAGGCTGCCCTCCCAGCTCTGCTGGAGCATGGAATCGAGGTTGGTGACCATGTTGGCGTAGGTCCTGTGGTTGGCGAGGGTGGCGAAGCCGGGGTAGCCGAAGATGGAGTGGAGCTCGGACTCGTCGATCCTGTCAGCCTGGCTGGGGGTGTTCGCCAGCTCAAGGAGCTTGATGAATGTGGTGACCACGGTTTTGTTCACCTCTCTGTAGGCGTCCGTGAGGACGCTGTCGGGGTAGTGGGCGACGATCTTGTCGTTGTCGATGCAGATGAGGGCCTTCACGGGCTCCTGACGGTAGAGGAGGTCGAGGCCCTTGGCGGCGTTCACCTTGGCCTTCACCGACTCCTTCTGGAAGGGGAGTGTGGTCACCGCTACGCACTCCCTGCCCAGCTCCCCGACGATCTCGGCGACGATGGGGGCGAGCCCTGAGCCGCTGCCGCCGCCCTCGCCGAGGGTGAGCATAACGATGTCGGTGTCCGGCTGGAGCAGCTTCTTGATCAGGTGGCGGATGTTCTGCCTCGCCTCGGAGCCGGCGTCGTAGCCCTCCCGCCAGTCCTTGGCGGCGCCCCTGCCGGAGCCGATGAGGAGCTTGTTCCCGGAGGGTATCTCCCTGTGGGACTCGAGGTCGACCCTGTCGGTGTTGATGCCACAGACGTCGACGATGAGGTTCTTATCGTCCAAGGCGGCCCCCTTGAAGGTCGAGGCGATCTTACCGCCGCAGTGACCCAGACCGATCGTTAGAAATCTCAAATCATCTGACCCCCTTTCGTGTTGCACCGGGATTCGGGAATATAACCGATGCGTAGGTACGTCGAGGTGGGAGTAGGGTGAAAGTGTGTTTACCCGTCCGGGGAACACGTAAAATAGTCCTTGGATCAAACGAGATCGGATGCCCCCCTTCAGGCCCAACCGGCTCATAGGGTTCCTCTACGCCATCGGGCTCACCCCTAGTGGGCAGGATGGTCCTCCTGCTGACGACGACGGGTCACAAGACGGGGCTCCCCCGGGTGACGCACCTCCAGTACGAGGAGGTCGACGGCGCCTACTACGTCGGCTCCATGCGGGGGACGCGGCCGACTGGTTCCGCAACCTGGTCATAAATCCTGCCGTCGAGGTGCGGGTCAAGTCCAGACGGTTCAAGGCGGAGGCCGAGCCTATCACGGACCCTTCGCGCATCGCTGACTTCCTGGAGCTACGCCTCAGAAGCCATCCTAGAATAGTGGGGAAGATACTCCAGTCGGAGGGGCTCCCCGCACAGCCCGAGCGAGAACAGTTGGAGAGCTATGCTGAGAAGATAGCCGTAGTGAAGCTTGCTCCTATGTATGAATCAGATGGCCCATAGTGTTTCGCATCGGACTAGGCAGTGGACCCCTATCATGTTGAGCACCAATCCCCCTCCAAACAAGAACGCATGGCTGAGATGAGTTCCTAGAGAAAAGTAATATCCCTGCAACCCACCTCATCTTTGATCACTATGCCCAAGATTCCAGGCCTCAGATGGAAGATCAGGGAGACCACCGAGGAGGACATCTCCACGATCCTGGACCTATGCTACCAGCTCAGCGTCTACGAGAAGATGGAGTTCAAGGGGACGGAGGAACTCTACAGGAGGTACGGCTTCGGCGAGGACAGGATATTCGACTGCCTCCTCGCGGAGAACACCGGGGAGGTGGGGCCACAGTACCTGGGTGTAGCCCTCTACTATTACACGTTCAGCACCTTCGAGTCCCGGCCGACGCTTTGGCTGGAGGACCTGTTCGTGCCGGAGGAGTACAGGGGGAACGGTGTGGGGACCTCCCTGCTGAAGGAGCTCTGCAGGGTGGCGGTGGAGAGGGATTGCGGGAGGTTCGAGTGGACGGTTCTGGACTGGAACGAGCCCAGCAGGCAGTTCTACTTCAGCCTCGGAGCGGTGGCCATGGACGAGTGGACGACGTTCAGGATGACTCCGGACGTATTTAAAAAGCTGGCAGAAAGCTAAACAAATCTTTTTTTAAACGTTTAGAAGCTGAGCGTGCGAGGGGAGGGATTCGAACCCTCGGAAACCTGAATAGGCACCCGTGTTGTCTGGTGTTTTTTACTTTGGTGAACGCTAGGTGTTTCCATTCATCAATGTCTGCAGAACGTTTATTACCCCGTAGATTTCCAGTTTCTCTGGTCCCGGAGAGCGGCGAATATTCTAGAGGGGTCATAAAGATGAGAGCGTTGGGTGAAGAGGGAAGGGAGAAGTTAGAAGAATTCATTTTCCAGATCATGACGGAAAGAGGGATTCCGGGTCTTAGCATCGCCGCGATGGATGAAGAGGGTATATGTTTCAAGAGGGGGCT
Source organism: Patescibacteria group bacterium (assembly GCA_035527235.1). GTDB lineage: Archaea > Thermoproteota > Bathyarchaeia > TCS64 > TCS64 > BS750m-G28. The sequence continues at coordinate 27,491 of DATLAV010000222.1, forward strand.
GGGCTTCAGGGATTTCAACCTCAACACTAGCACCACGCCTAGAACAATCTACTGCATCGGGAGCGTGACTAAGCCCTTCACGGCACTGGCGGTCATGCAGCTGCACGAGGAGGGCCTGCTCAACCTCGATGACCCCATCGAGAAGTACGTGCCCTACAAGGCTAGGCCCATGGGAGAGCCCATACTCATAAAACACCTGTTGAGCCACTCCAGCGGGTTGCCCTCTTTGGGGTACGCTTCCGTGACCCTTTCCACGGTCACGAACCTCTCGGATGATTGGTTCCCCATCTCCAGCCCTCAGGACCTCCTGGTGTTCATGGCAGGAGCGGAGGACTGGGCCCTCTCGAAGCCGGGGCAGCGATATGCCTACTTGAACGCGGGGTACATACTGCTGGGGCTGATTATCGAGAAGGCCTCAGGGGAGTATTACGCAGACTACGTCAAGGGGCACATTCTCGAACCCCTCCGTATGGACAGGAGCACCTTCTATAAGGAGGATGTGGAGAAGGACGACGACGTGGCCACTCCCTATATCGTCTCAAGGGAGGAGGGGAGAACCCCCACACGGTATCCCTACGGGCACCTGATAAGCGATGGCGGCCTCATGAGCAGCGTGGAGGACATGGCCAACTTCGTGAAGATGCTCCTCTCGGACGGCCTCTTTGAGGGCCATCAGGTGTTTAAACCTGAGTCCATCAAGATGATGATGGAGCCAAAGGTTCCAATATTGAGTGAGCCCATCGAGGGCGGCAGCCAAATCCACTACGGCTACGGTCTACGCATTAAGACCGAGTTCCTCGGACACACGCTGATACATCACAGCGGCAGCGTCTACGGGTCCAGCGCCTACATGGGCCTGATACCCGAGAGAGACCTGGGGGTTGTGCTGATCGCCAACGGGGGCTACTTCCTCGGGGACATGGGCGAGTACACCTTGGCCCTGCTCCTCGGCAGAGATCCCATGGAGATGCCATACTTTAGACGCCAAAAGATCCTCGAGGAGCTCACGGGCTCTTACACTACGTTCCGAGGCACATCAAACTACAAGGTCACCAGGAGGGGCGGCATCCTACAGCTCCAGACGAGCTTTGGGAGGAGTTCCTACGCGACGCCCCTAATCCCGGTAGACCTCTACGGGGAGCCGAAGCTCTTCAAGACGTACGGTATCGACAGCGTTACCCCGGTGGAATTTGTGACGAGTGAGGATGGCATATTTCTCATCTACGATCGTAATAAGGCGAAAAAGACGGTTGACGGCTAATTCTAAGATAGAGACCCTTACTCGATAACCTTAGAGCTAGGTAGCCGACCGGACTACGTCCTCGCCCATTTCAATCATGTCTTTAAAGCTGAAGGCTTGGTGGCTTATCCCGAAGGTATCGCTTTAATCGGAGTGCGGGGGGAGGGATTGGAGGGATTCGAATCCTCGAGGCTCAAAGGCCACTGGTTCGCGCGCACAGCTATAAATATATCTCCGGTTCTCTTCTCTCACTGTAGTTAGTATTCAACCATTTCGAAGCCTGCTGCATACGATGTCTAATGACCCGAACACCTGAAGTACAGTTCTTGACACAGGTGCAGCACCATAAATAAGCTTCCTCCTGATTCGTGACCACGTCGCCTACGGCAACAGCATCAGGGGTTCAGGCGAAAAAGAACCTGAAAACAACACCTCCCCGATCTACTTCCTGCAAATAACGCCAATATATGAAAGTATAAAAAAATACAATTTTCTACGAGAAAATATCCCATCTAAACGAATCCAAGACCCCGTTCATTAAAAGAAGACTAAAAACACCTCTTCAAAATAGAGGGGGGTCAAACATCGGAACATGATAAACCCTCAATCACTCGAAAGGAACCGCAAAACGACTCCGTCAGCATCCGATTCCAGTCAAAAACACAGGCAATTCCGAGAAAAACACACACCTAAACCACCCAGAATAAACCAGAGGAGGGGTCATGCACCTGAGAGTGAGAACATCGT
>DATLAV010000223.1:0-2122 GCA_035527235.1 Patescibacteria group bacterium
GTTCCTGACGCAGTCGCAGCATGTCCCCTTCCGGGTGCAATCCGCTGTGCATGGGCAGCCCTGGAGGTTTAACGTAAGATTCGGACATACAACGCTCATCTAATCGTCACCTTACTTCCCACACTCCCAGTCGAGAGAATAAAAATCTTCTCACCGGGGCCGCATTCTCTGATTCCTGGTCTTACCCTCTCATCAACGATGTTAATATCCCTGTATCGTTCTTGCGGAGACTTTATGTTGAATCCTAAAGGTTCTGGAACGTGAGTGGTCGACGTGGCGAGGGCTAAGGAACACGGTTTCTCTGTGGAGATGAAGTCCAAGGAGTTCGTTAGACGAGTATCGGTCTCGGATGACCCCCGGGATGCTGTCATCTTCGAGGGCTTCCTCGGTGAGATCGAGGAGATGGGCATGGTCGAGGAGGTCATCCTGGAGATCAGGGCGGCCAACGGGACCCTAAGGATCGACCTCTCCGAGGAGGAGCTGAGAAGGGCCCTCGCAAGGAAGAAGAAAGAAGACACGATATAGTGTTCTAGGCTGGGACGATCTGTCACTGTTTACCTCGGCATTGTTTCTTTTGTCACTGGTTTCGAGTCGGGTCCTTGGTGATGAAATAGTAGATGAGGACGGCGACGACGTTGAATGCCCCCATGAACCATCCCAGTTGGTTGTAGTGGTATGTGACGAGTATCCATCCGCCTAACGCTGTCCCCATGGCTGCCCCGAGGCTCCCCGTGGCGCTGGCGATGGACATCATCGTCCCCCTGAACCTGGGCAGCTGCTCGAGGGTCAGGTTGGCGGTCGCGGAGTAGAGCATTCCGTTGAGGAGGGCCCCGAGCCACCCCGAGACTAGCACCAAAGGCATGTACTCCAGGTTGTAGACCCCCGCCAGGAAGAGCCCTGCGGGGATCGTCAGGAGCACCGCTAGCTTCTTCCGCCCGACCCTGTTCACGAGCCTGCCGCTTGAGACACTGCCGACTATGTAGCATGTGGCCCCGACGATGGTGGAGAGGGACGCGAATCCCGTCGAGACAAGGAACCTCTGCCTCAGCAGTGAGGAGGAGAATGAGAGGTGGGTGCTCCAGGTGGACAGTATGATGAGGTTCCCCGCGAGGCAGGCCGTGGCCGAGGCGTTGGTGAAGACCGCCCTGAACGCCTCGACGACGCTCCCTTCCCCTCCTCCCTCGTCGCTCCTGGGTCGGGGAAGCCCGTAGGAGGCGAATATCAGGCTGAGGACGGTCATGGGGAGCACGAATCCGAGGAAGGCCCATCTCCATCCGCCGATCCCGGAGATATACGCGAAGACTGGGGCCCCTATGAGGTAGGCGGCGGCGGATGCCCCTATCATCCAGCCCATGGTGGAGGCTCGCTTTTCGAGGGGGAGGTAATCGCCTAGGAGGGATTGTGACATGGGGTTGACCATGGTTCCGCCCAAGCCGGAGAGCGAGAATATGATGAGGATGGTCGTGTAGTTTGGGGCCAACCCGCAGCCTAGGGCGGAGACCACGATGAACGCCAAACCAGCCATGAGGAGGTGCTTGTTCTTGAACCTGACGCTGAGCCCCGCCATCAGGAGGGACATGACCACCGCCACCATGGCCGAGGAGGTCCTTATCTGCCCCATCACACCGACGGAGGTCCCGAATGTGAAGGCGAGGTCGATGAGGAGGAGCCCCGTGAGCATGCCGGGGAGCACTAGCACGAACCTTGCGAAGCCTAGGGATGGAAGTATGAACCTGGTCCCCGACTCCTCGGATTGGGTGGAGATCTCTTCGTCCAATAATGTCAGCTCAGAATGAAGACATCCATGGTTTCCAAATTTAAAAACGATTTGCCTGAATTGAACATATTTTTCATATATAATTGAGGCTTCACGGCTCTGAAAAAACAGAAGAACTCATTAAACCCATCCGGGACACTCTGAAGTATGCGAATCGGTTTCGACCTCGATGGGGTCCTCTGCGACTACGACGACGCGGTCTTCCACATGATCAACCGGCTCCCCAGCGAGGAGCTGAGGGTAGCACAGATCCACTACTTCTCCACGAGGAAGCCCCTGCTGAACACGGAGCTCCTCCTCCACGAGGGAGACGAGTACCACGTCATCACGGGCAGAAACCAGGGG
>DATLAV010000224.1:0-2174 GCA_035527235.1 Patescibacteria group bacterium
AGGTTGATGCCCCCGAGGCCGCCGTCGAGCTGGATGCCCATGTCCGCCTTCACGATACCCTCCTTGATGAGGAAGCCGAGGCCGGCGACCCCGCCGATCTCCTCATCGCAGTTCCCGGTGAGAATGAGATCCCCCTCCAACCTGACGCCGAGTTCGTGGATCGCCTCGAGGGCCAGGGTCATTGCGGCGCACTCACCCTTGTCGTCGGCGACCCCCCTCCCCCAGATGTAGCCGCCGCCCACGTCGTAGAGGCTCCTCCCGTGGGGGCTCTCCCCTGTTATCTCCCCGCCAAGGGGGTCGACGCTCCACCCCTCCTCCTGGATGGCGGCACAGTCGATATGGGCGCTGATGTGGAGCGTGGGGCCGCCCCCGTTACCTCTGCGCACCGCCACGACATTGCTCCGGGGGCCCTCGAGGCCCAGGAAGTCGGCGCCGCTGAGGTCGAGGTACTTCTGGGGCGCCTCGTGGACGCTAGTCTCGCAGCCCAGCCCCGAGAACCTGTCCGCCATGATATCGCAGATGCGGTCGTAGTTCAGCCCCGGTGGGGTCTGGGTGTCGACGCTCACGAGCCTCCGTAGGTAGTCGATCATCCCCTCCCTGTGCTCCTCAATGTACTGGAACACGGCCTTCTCGAGCTCTGTTAACATTAAACCACAGTGAAACGTTGCTTACTCTATTAGTATCTTTACTGATTCCGTTCAGGCCCGAGCTGCCTCGGGGGTTCTCTTCATGGTCTCCGGGAGAGTGTATAGGAGGGGCATCCTGATTAACAGGTCGACGACCACCGGTATGATGAAGACGAGCTCTGGGCGTCCGCTCTCATAGAGGTAGCCCCCCAGCAGCATCGCGGGGACCCTGAGGAGGTTTTGGAGGAGGCTGAGGAATCCTGTCCATCTTCCCCTGTACCTGGGGGGCACCATCTCCATGCTCATCGCCATCCAGGACCTGTTGCTCATCTGAATCCCCCTGCAGAGCCAGGCGAGCATGAGCACCCAAGAGGCTCCCGGGGGGGCCAGGACGAGGAGGATGTAGCTGATGTAGAAGAAGGGGCGGGAGGCGAAGATGGAGAACTTCCTGCCCCGGGTGTCGGCGAGGGTGCCCATGGGTATGGCGAGGATCATGGTCGCCAGGCTGAGGCAGGTCCCCATGTAGCCGATGGTGAGGGGGTCGGCGGCCTTGAACTCCGCCGCGTAGACGAAGGGGAAGGGCATGCTGAGCCCCATGGTGACCGCCCCCAGGCTCTGGATGAATGCGAAGAGCTTCAGCTTCTCCCCGGCGCCAAACATCTCCCTGTACTCCTCGATGAAGTTGTCGGCCCTAACGCCACCCTCCGTCTCGATGTCCTCAAGGTTCCTGATGGCGTAGAGGCTGACCACCGAGACGCCGACAAACTGGATGTAGTAGAGGGGCCTGATCCCCTCGACGCTTATTCCCCCGAAGAGCTGGACGAGGACGCCGCCGATGGTGGGGGCGAAGACGCTGAAGGCTCTCATCATCGTCTCCCTCATCCCGTAGCCCTTCGCCCTGCTGCTGTCGGAGAGGCTGTTGGCGAGGAGGATATTCTCGATCCTGAAGACGAGGGTCATGGTGAGGGTGCCGAAGATGACCGCCGCTATGATCCACCGCCAGTCCTGGGCGAGGGCGTAGAGGGCGACGGAGATGACCTGGACGATCATCCCCAGGGTCATGATCTTCTTGATGCTGTAGACGTCGGAGAGCCAGCCCGCTGGCAGGGAGATGAGGGCGTTGACAGCGGCACCCACCGACCTGATGGCGCTCAGCTGAAGTGCCGTGGCGCCGAGCTCGACGATGTAGAGGTTGCTGAAGTTGGCGACGAGCTGCTGCATGAACTGGGCCCCCGCCCCCCTGACGAGGAGCACATTGAAGTTTCTGGACTGAACGGAGAGGAACTCCCTGAACCTGCCGATGATCGACGCCAAAGAATCATCTTCCCTTAGGATCGTATACCACCTCTCACAGGCCATATAATATTTATCTAGAATGCATATTCGATGTCAGGGTGGAGCGTTGATGGATGGAAACGTAGTGAACCTGAGGGTCAATAGCTGGTACGGGGACGACGAGATGGAGCTGAGCTTCCCCGAGACCTGGGACGTGAGGACGAAGCTGATGGCGGGCCACGGCTTGCCGCCGTTGAGCGAGGAAGAGATACG
>DATLAV010000225.1:0-3080 GCA_035527235.1 Patescibacteria group bacterium
ACGGGCTCCGGCTCGACGAGATCAGGCTCTATATCAGTGGGCTCGATGACGAACTGTTCGGCTGCGGGCGCCTGAACCTCCCTAGGCTCGAACTGGTAGCCTTGATCGGCGAGGTTCTTGAGCTTGGGGACGATGTCCCCCACAACGTTGACGAGCAGGTCCCTGTTGCTCTCCTTCGCGAGGTCCAGCGAGTAGACGACGCCGTCCCCCCCGCTCATGATGAGCTTCCCGTTGGAGATGATGTGGGCCTCCTCCAGCCCCTCCATATCGAAGGGGAGCGTCGACCGGTCCAGCTTGAGGCCTGTGAGGGGTCTGTCCAGGTCCCTGAGAACCGAGAGTAGCTGGGAGACGACCTCCTCCTCGTCGCCAAGCAGGGATGAGGTGATGTCCGCCTCCCGCTGAACCTGCCTCAGGACGGCGATCACGGCGTTTGCGGATTCGACTGAGTCGAACTGGGGATCGCTAAACACCTGAACCTCGCCAAGGCTGGATTCACTTGAGGCCATCACGCCACACCATTCTCGAAACTGCCAGCCACGCCTCTAACCGTGACTGGCCCCGCTTTATATCCACGTTTGCCTTCCATCCATGAGTGAAATCGATTTGTGTGTCGCCGCCCGCTACCACCAACCGAATGGAGGGCGATTCTGACCACTTTTTTATACGTCCGAGATGAGATACCTGCTTGCCGGGGAGCCGTCATCCGGCACCCGGCGTGTTTGATGAATCCTAAGCATGGGGGACTCCGATGAAGATCCGGATACGAGGCGCCTCAGAGCACAACCTGAAGGACGTTGACGCCGAGTTCGGAGACGGCCTTACAGTGGTCACCGGCGTCTCCGGGTCCGGGAAGACCTCCCTCGTCTTCGACACCCTTTACCACGAGGCGAGGCGCAGATACCTTGAGGCGTTCTCCGTCGGCTCCCCCGGATCGAGGCTCAGGCCTGCCGACGTCCGCTCCATCACCGGGCTGGGGCCCGCCGTGGCTGTGGGGCAGAACCTGCTCAACAGGAACCCCAACTCGACCCTCGCCACCGCCTCGGGGCTCCACCCCTTCCTCAGGCTCCTCTACGCAAGGTTCGGTTCAAGGCGATGCCCCATCTGCGGGGAGGAGCTATCCACACTCACGGAGGACGAGATCGTCGAGCGAATCACGAGGACTGCCGATAAGGGGCCCGTCTCGGTCATCGCCAAGATCGCGGTGAACGCCAGGGGGAGCCACAGGACCCTCCTGGAGACCCTGACCGTCCACTTCCCCGAGGCCGTGCAGGTGGACGGCGCGCCATATCGGGGGGAGGCTCTCGATCCCATGAAGCCCCACGACGTCGGAGTCGAGGTCGCCCATGTGACGGGGACCGTCTCATCGGCCGATGTGAGGGACGCGGTGAGGTTGTCCTCCTCGCTGGGCACGAGCCACGTCATCCTCCGCCATAGGGATGGGGCGGACCCCTACTCCATGTCGCCCACCTGCTCCAGGTGCGGAGCATGGTTCGGGGAGCTCGACCCCGTCAGGTTCCACACGAGGTGCCCCCACTGCGACGGGGAGGGATGCGAGAGGTGCGAGGGCACGGGGCTCTACCCGGAGGCAGCGTCAGTCCGCTGGATGGGGCTAGGCCTCACCGAGCTCCTCGAGAAGTCGGTGGACGAGGCGTATAGGGTCTTCAAGGGGGCGGAGATGCCGTCGACGGCCGACCGCCTCATGGAGGAGATGCGGAAGCGGTTGGACGCACTGCAGACCGTGGGGCTGGGCTACGTCTCCCTCGACAGACCCTCCCCCAGCCTCTCCCGTGGTGAGAGCCAGAGGGTACGCCTCGCCGTCGCCCTCACGAGCAAGCTGGAGGACATCCTCCACGTCCTCGACGAGCCGACGATAGGACAGCACCCCGCAGACGTGAGGAGGCTCCTCCCCGCCTTCAGGGAACTCGCGGGTCCCGTCGTCTACATTGAGCACGACAGGGTCGCCGCCGCCGTGGCCGACAGGGTAATCGACCTGGGGCCCGAGGCTGGAGTCGGAGGAGGTGAGGTCGTCTTCACGGGGACGCTGGCGGAGCTCTGGGAGGCGGGGACCCATACGGGGCGCTACTTCAGCCTCAGGGAGCGGGTGCACATCCCGGAGCCGAGGGCGGCGCCCCGTAGGTTTCTCACCGTGAGGGGGGCCCGCATGCACAACCTGAAGGGGATCGACGTCTCCATCCCCCTGGGGAGGCTCACGGTCATAACCGGTGTCTCCGGCTCGGGGAAGAGCACCCTTGTCGAGGATGTCCTCGTCGCCTCCCTGAAGGAGGGGCGGCCGGTGGGGTGCGGGGCGGTCGAGGGTCCGAAGATCAAGCCGGTGCTGGTGGACCAGAGCCCCATCGGGAGGAACCCCCGCTCAAACCCGGCGACGTACACGAAGCTCTCAGACGTCATCAGAGACCACTACTCGTCGGAGACCGGCCTCTCCGCCTCCCACTTCTCCTTCAACAGGCCTGAGGGGGCCTGCCCCACCTGCAAGGGCATCGGCGCCGTCGAGGTGAAGATGCGCTACCTTCCCTCTACCTGGATACCGTGCTCCGACTGCGACGGCCAGAGGTTCAGCGAGGAGGTACTGGACGCCAAGGTGAATTTCGGTGACAGCTCCTTCAGCATCGCAGACCTCTACGCCCTCACCATCTCGGAGTCGATGCCTCTGCTCCTTGAGGCGGCGGAACTCCCTGGGAGCAAGATGAAGGCCGCCAAAAGGATGCTGCAGGCCATGGTGGACATCGGCCTAGGTTACCTCCCCCTCGGGCAGCCGTCGCCCACCCTCTCGGGTGGAGAGGCGCAGCGGGTGAAACTCGCCAAATACCTCGGGAGGAGGAACCTGAGCAGCAGCCTCCTGGTGCTCGACGAGCCGTCGACGGGGCTCCACCCCCGGGACCTAGACGGCCTACTCAAGGTACTGGATCGGCTGGTGAGGGCCGGGGCGTCCATCGTGGTCGTGGAGCACAACACCGACATCATCAGGGCCGCTGACTGGATCATAGACCTCGGACCCGGGGCGGGGCCAGACGGCGGCGACCTAGTCTACGCAGGCCCCCCGGACGGGCTCCTGGATGTTC
>DATLAV010000226.1:0-5431 GCA_035527235.1 Patescibacteria group bacterium
ACAGGATCGTGGCGGTGGGGAAGACAGGTGACCTTGGGAAGGAGCATGGGTCTGAGTCGGTCATAGACGCGAGGGGCAAGATCGTGATGCCAGGCCTCGTGAACGCCCACAACCACCTCTACCAGACCCTCATGAGGGGGACGAGCGACGACAGGAGGAGGAGCCCCCGACCCAGGAGGTACTCGTGGAACATAGAAGCCTTGAGGCACCTCGACCGGGGCCTCAGCTACGACGCTGGGATGCTGGCGGCGGCCGAGATGATACGCTCCGGTGTAACCACAACTCAGGACAGCCACTACATCAACTTCTACCTCGACTCCATCGACGGCGTCGCCCGGTCCATGGAGGACTCGGGGATGAGGGTGGTCCTCGGCAGGGGCTGCTGGGACCTTCCCGGCCTCGCGCCGCAGGAGCTCACGGAGGACGTGGACACAGCTGTAAGGGAGAGCGAGGCGGCCATCAGGCGCCTCCACAGGGGGGCGGACGGAAGGATAACGATGAGGGTCGAGGCCTCACTGCTCTCCCAGTGCACCGACGAGATAATACAGGCAACTAAGAGGGTGGCCACCGAGAACGGCGTCGGATGGGCGCTCCACATCCAGGAGAGGCTCGCGGTGAACCCCCGGGACCCCAGGACCAAGGACCAAGAGATGAGGAGGTTCGGAGGCAGGGCCATCGAGTACCTCGACTCCCTGAGGGTGCTGGGACCCGGCTCCCTGCTCATCCACTGCACATTCGCGGACGACAGGGACATCTCAATCATGGCTAGGACCGGGACCCCGGTCGCCCACTGCCCCAACGCCAACGCCTGGGCTGGGAGGGCGAGGGTTACTGCGGTCCCCGCGATGCTAGAGCGGGGCGTCACCGTGGGCCTGGGCACAGACGGGGCACTAACAAACAACAGCCTGGACCTCTTCCAGGCGATGAAGTTCTGCGCCCTCATCCACAAGGTGAACACGGGCACCTCAGCGGCGATGACCGCCGAGAAGGTCATCGAGATGTCTACCATCGACGCCGCCAGGGCGCTCCAGATGGACCACGAGGTGGGCTCCCTGGACCCTGGAAAGAAGGCGGACATCATAATCCTCGACATGAAGACCCCCGGCCTCACGCCATCCCTCCTCCCTGTGAAGAACCTTGTCTACTCGGCGGCATCCGGGAGGTCGGTGGAGACGGTGATCATCGACGGGGAGACCGTCATGGAAGACGGGGTGATCACAGCCTTCGACGAGGCTGAAGCCTACAGGAGGGGGGAGGAGGCGGCGTGGAGGATGATGGAGCTCAGCGGCAGGCTGGAGGATGAGCCCGACCACCTCACACCTCCTCCCTGGAGGTACACGTGACTACTCTCGCTGGTAGCGTGTGCCGTGCCAGAAGGTCCTGTCGGAGGGCCTGAAGTCGTCGAGATCCACAAGGTCGAAGGCCTTCTCCGCCTCGGTCCTCGCCAGCTCCATGACCTCCTGCACATCGACGCTCCAGATCTTGCCCTCCTCCATGAGGACCTCGCCGCCTACGACGACGGTCTCCACGTCGTTCCCGTTGACGTAGAACGTGAGCAGGTGGGGGAGGTAGGTGGTGGGCGTCAGGTGGGGGCGGTCCAGGTCGACGAGGATGACGTCGGCCTTCTTCCCCGGCTCAAGGGAGCCCACTTCTTGGTCCATCCCCAGGGCCTTCGCGGCGTCGATGGTGACCATCCTCAGGGCCTTGCCCCCCGGCAGGATGTCCTGGGTGCTGAACCTCATCCACTGGTGCCACATGGCGCGGCTGATGTCCTTGAAGAGGTCGAATGAGAACCTGGGGGCCGAGCCGTCCGTGGAGATGGAGACGTTGGCTCCGGCCTCCAGCAGCTCGGGGATGGGCGGGTAGCCGTACCACATGTTCTCGGCGGTGGAGGGGGCCGTGGCGACGTTGGACCGGGTCTTGCCGATGACCTCCACCTCGGAGGGCTTCAGCCCGTTCCCGTGGGCGATGACCACGTCGGGACCGAGGATGCGCTCCACCGTCTCCCTGCCGAAGTGCTCAAGGGCGAAGTCCACTGAGCCCCCGAAGATGTGGGTGTGTATCTGGACCCCGTGGCTGTCCGCGAGGTCCCTGATCTCCTCGGCCTTCTCCACCATCACGGGGATGTCCTCGGGCTTGTACTGGGTCCCGTGGCGTCCCCTCTGGGTATGCCTCCCGAAGATGTAGGGAGGGGCCAGGGCGATCCTGATGCGCCCGTCGGCTCCCCTATGCCACTTCTCGATGACCTCCACCGAGTTGGCGAGGGCCTCCTCGTAGGTGAACTCCCTCTCAACCCATTCACCCTTCTCCAAGAAGCTACCGCTCCAGGGCACGGAGATGTGGGGGATAAAAAGGTCCGGCGGCCCGACCCCCAGGACAGCCCTGATGCCGACCTTTGCGTAGGCCTCGGCGTTCCTAATGCCGAAGACGGGGCTATCGGTGCGGGCAGGCGTCGAGCCGATGATGGAGGCGCCCGTGGTGACGCCGAATCGGAGGCGCTCCGTGGCTGCGAGCTGTGCCTCCGCGTACCACCAGCGGTCGGTGGTGGCGTGCCAGTAGAGGCGCCCCGCCGGCCAGCCGTGGATGGGGTTGTGGAACCCGCCGATGAGGCCGTGGCCTGCGTGGCCGTAGGTGTCGACAAGACCGGGCATGATGGCCTTCCGCTTCGCGTCGATAGTCTCGTCGCCCGAGTACTCCTCCTTCAGCTTTGATGACCGGCCCACGGCCACTATCCTGTCTCCCCGGATGGCGATCCCTCCATCCTCGTACATGGTCCCCGCGTCGTCCATGGTCAGAAGGGCCCCGCCCGTTATCAGTAGGTCAACCTCTTCCTTCACGCGTTTCACCCCTGCTAGGAGTATTATATCCCTGTCTATATATGGAGATGCGTAGGCCATGGTGAAGCTAATCGAGAATGGGCTCGTGGTCACGATGGACCCCGAGAGGCGGGTCATCGTAGACGGCGCAGTCGCTATGGAGGACGGGGTAATCGTCGACGTCGGCAAGGCCTCGGAGCTCAGGGGCGAGTACGGCTCGGGCGAGGTCCTCGACGCCAGCAGGAAGATCGTGATGCCAGGCCTCGTCAACGCGCACAGCCACCTCTTCGCCATGTTCTCCCGAGGCCTCGGCGCCGACGGTTCCAGGGGGCGGGCGAGGGAGGTCCGAGATTACTCTTGGGACATCGAGAGGCTGTCACTTCTGGACAGGGAGATCTGCTATGCCTCGGCGGCTCTCGCCGCGCTGGAGATGATCAGATCGGGGATCACCACCACTCAGGACAGCCACTACATCAACTTCCACGGCGACGCCATCGATGGCGTGGCCGAGGCGGTGGTGGACTCGGGGATGCGGGTGGTGCTTGGGAGGGGCTGCTGGGACGCGCCCGGTCTGGCTCCACCGGAGGTGACCGAGGACGTGTCGAGAGCGGTCAGGGAGACAGAGAAGTTCATCCGTCAGTGGGGTGGTGCCGGGGAAGGCCGTGTCAACGTCAGGGTGGAGGCCTCGATGCTTGCGCAGTGCACCGACGAGATGTTCCTGGCCACGAAGGATCTAGCGAGGAGGCTCGGCGTCGGCTGGGCGACCCACCTCCAGTACAGGCTTGCCACCTCGGGGACAGATCCCCGGAGGGATGATCCAGCTCTAGGCCGATACAACGGGAGGGCTGTGGAGTACATGGAGGACCTCGACGTCCTCGGCCCGGACTCGCTCCTCATTCACTGCACCCACGTCGAGGGGAGGGAGATCAGGATCCTCTCGAGGACAGGGACATCCGTGGCCCACTGCCCCATCGCCAACGCCTGGGGAGGCAACCCGGTGGTCACCCCGGTCCCTGCCATGCTCGAGAGGGGAGTCACCGTAGGGTTAGGCACCGACAGCGTGGCGACGAACGACAGCCTTGACCTGTTCCAAGCGATGAAGATCTGCGCCCTCATCCACAAGGTGAACATGGGCTCATCCGCCGCCATGACCGCCGAGAAGGTCTTGGAGATGTCAACCATCGATTCGGCCAAGGCATTGGGCCTGGCATCGGAGGTTGGCTCACTGGAGCCCGGGAAGAGGGCCGACGTAATTCTCCTGGACATGGACCACCCGGGAATGGTCCCCAGCTTCAACCCAGTCAAGAACCTGGTGTACGGCCTCGGGGGAGGGGGAGCCGTGGACACGGTGATAATCGGAGGGGAGACGGTGATGGGAGGCAGGGCCGTAATGACACTGGACGAGACGGAGGTCTACAGGAGAGCGGAGGAGGTGGGCAGGAACCTGCTGAGAAGGCTAGGCCGCCTCGGACCCGACGCCCCGCACGTCGAGCCCTCACCCTGGAAGCTGGAGTAGGTTATTCTCCCCAGTCCCTGACGGAGACGGGGTACTTCAGCCCCGTCCTCTCGGCGTATCTACGGTTGACCTCGTCCGCCCTCTTGGCCAGCGCCTCCTCGTCGAGCCCCGGTATCCTCCCATTTTCAACCACCTTCCTGCCGTCCACGATGACGGTCTCGATGTCTCTCTGGCTGGCCCAGTAGACCATGGTCTTGATGGGGTCGTAGGTGAGGGCCGTGTGGAGTCCCGTGAGGTCGACGACGACGATGTCGGCCTTTGATCCCGGCGCGAGGCGCCCCAGGTCCGGCCTACCAAGGGCTTTCGCTCCTCCGAGAGTGGCGGCGTTGAAGACGTCCCCGGCGGTCACGGCGGCCCTGTTCCTCTCCGCAACCTTCCCCATGATGGCCGCGTACCTCATCTCCATGAGCATGTCCATGGGGAAGGCGTCGGTGCCAATGGCGATGTTCACTCCGGCATCCTTGAACCTTGCATAGGAGTGGAGCCCAAGGCCCACCCGTGCCCAGACCGCAGGGGTATGGCCCAGCGTCGTCCCGGTGCTGGCCAGCATCTCGACATCCTGCGGGTCCCCGATGTCGGCGTTGGGTGCTTGGGAGACGGGATTGAGGCTCGTGTAGAGGAGGTGGGTGAGGATCGTCTTGGGGACCAGGAAGCCGATGTCGTGGAGGAAGTGGACGGGGGTCTTCCCATGCCTCCTCAGGGTCTCGTAGAACTCGGGGAGGTACTGGGCTGTGTGCATGTGGACGGGTACGCCCAACTCGTCCGCCCTCTCCCTTGTCTCCCGGAGGAGCCCCTCGCTGCAGGCGTCGAACATGTAGGGGAAGAGCATTGTCCTCACCCGGTCCCCGTGGGCTCCCTCGTACTCATTGCAGAACTTCACAGCCTCGTCCAGGGCCATCAGCCCGCCCTCCTCGTCGTGGTGGTAATGGGTCCCGGACACGTCGGTGTACTTCTTCATGTCGATGTAGGGGTGGGAGACGTACATCCGAGCCCCGAACCTGCTCGCCATCTCGGCGAAGGTCTCGGCCTGCTCCCTGGGGGGCTGGAGCCCTGTGGAGCCGAAGGCGGTGATCTCACCGATGGTTGTGGCACCCCCCTT
>DATLAV010000227.1:0-15864 GCA_035527235.1 Patescibacteria group bacterium
GCCGCGACGATGGTGAGGGGCTCAGCCTGGTCAAAGCCGATGCAGATGATGAGCATGTACTCTCCGGACATAGCAAAGTCCCTCTGATACCCCTCGTACTCGGCGATAGCCGTCGTCTCGACGTAGTCGAACTCGATTCCCAGCTCCTCCTGGGCCTTGACGCAGCCCGCGTAGGAGATGTCGTTGAAAGACTTGTCACCCAGACCCCCCGTGGCGAGGACGAGACCAACCTTCTTGGGCGCCTTCAGGGCGGCTATCTCCGCCAAGGCGTCCTCGAGGTCAGACTCAGCCGCGGCCAAGGCCGCCTGAGCGTCATCTAGATCGCCCTCGACTTCGGCCAGGTCCGCTTCCAGGTCATCGTAGCTGCTCTGAAGCTGATCGTACAGCGCCTTGCTGACCATATCACCAGTGCTTGGAGCGGGGTTCATGGTCGGGTAGACGACCCATCCCACGGCGACCCCGATAAGAAGTGCCACAACTATTCCTGCGTATAGAGTATTCTTACTTGACATGATTACACCTCAAGCGCATTCTATGTAGACAGACCTGATTAAAAGAATTTACATTAAAAGTGGATATGAAACTCCAAAAATCACCGGAGAGACGCAGGAACCAGATATGACGAAGAAAAGGAGAAAAAGTACAGGCGTGCGCGCTCCTCGCTCGTCGAATAGCCAATGGAGGTGTCAATGAAGTTTACGCCAAGGTCCAAGGCCGGGCGCGCGCGCTGGACATGTTCCTAGAGAACCCCGACGAGTGGATGAATCTGAGGGAGGTAGCCCGCAGGGTAGACAAGAACCCGGGCAGCATCTCCCCAGTTATGCCCTCCCTCTTGAAGAAGGGACTCGTCGAGGGCTGCAAGGTGGGGAAGGTCTCCTAGTCTACAGACTCAACGACCAGGATGAGAGGGTAAAGGCCCTCACCGAGATGCGAGAAAGGCTCAAAAGCGACGAAGGCCCCACCTGACCCCCGGTCATATCTTCAGGTAGTCACTGAACGCGGGGTGCTCCCCACCGATCGCCCCCCTCACGACCTCCTCGCAGATCCTGAGCCCGTTCGAGCCGTTGGTCATGACGACGACGCCCAGGCCACCCTCCATGAAGCCGGTCACAAAGTTCTGGTACCCGCCGCCCTCGGCACCTCCCTGACCCCACTGCCAGAAAGCATCCCCCTGACCCGTGTGCTGGATGCCCCAGCCCAGCCCCCACGAGATGGAAAAGTAAACCCCCACTTGGGGGGTCAGCATCTCGGACGTCGTCTCCTCGCTGAGGCGACACTCGTCCTCACCGGGCCGCATCAACGCGCATATGAACCGGGCGTAGTCGAGGACGCTGCAGCAGAGGCTCGCAGCCGGGTTGATCTCATCCCATCTCTTAACGCCCCTGGGAGCCCCGTCACCGTCATGGGCCGTAACCAGATCACCCTTCTCCTCCCCCCACGTAAAGCCTCCGCCCATGCAGAGGGGGGTCAGTACCTTCTCATCCATGAATCTGTCCAGGGGCTCGCCGGTGAGCTCCTCGATGACCGAGCCCAAGTACTTATAGCCCTCCCCGGAGTAGGAGAACCTCTCCCCGGGACTGAAGAGCACCTTGAGGGGCTTCCCCTCAGGCCGCCAGTTGGGGAACCCACAGGTGTGGCTCAGCACGTGGCGCATCGTGATCTCCCCGACGTGGGGATCCTCCAGGAGGTAAGGCTCCGAGGTGTACTCCGTCAACGGGGTGTCGAGGTCGATGACTCCCTCCTCGTAAAGCTTGAGCACCCCGTAGGCGAAGACGGGCTTGCTCAGGGACTGCGCCGAGAAGACGGTATCAGCGGTCACGGGCTCACCGGTCTCCACTTTCGCCACTCCGAAGCCACTGCTCCAGAGGACCTTCGCATCCCTGACGACTGCAATAGAGAGGCCGGGGACCTTTTTCTCCCCCATCCTCAGGGGGATGAGCTCCTCGAGCTGCTCAAATGGGATACTGCCATTGAGACCCATGCAACCTCGATAGCCCTCGCAGCCTAAAAGATGATGGGGGACTCGCAATCGTTAAACCATCATGAGACAACCCTACAACTGAAGATTATGATCTGGCTAACAGATGAGGATATTCGGCTTCTCAAGGAGATGGAGGCCATGATCTCCAAACCCCTCATGGAGGAGAACTGGGCGCGCTTCATGGAGATAGTGCCCATCCACTCGGGCAGCCCCGAGGAGGAGGATGCCATCCAATTTCTCAAGGCCAGGCTCGAGGAGTACGGCCTGGAGCCCGAGATCCTCAGGTTCGATGCGTACATCAGCGACCCCAAGATGGCGAGGTTGGAGGTCCTGAAGCCCTACGCCATGGAGGTCCAGTGCACCCCGTACAGGCAGGTGGGCTCCACCGGCCCAGAGGGCATCGAGGGGGAGGTCATCTACATCCCGCCCGAGGAGATCGGAGTCGCCGACTGCAGGGACGTGATCGTCCTCGCCGACCAGCAGATGGCGGGGGACTGGATGGGCCTCAGGAACGGGCTGCTCCTCAGGCTGCAGGAGATGGGTATCAAGGGGCTCATCGTCATCGAGCAGGACGACTACGTGCCCACAGTCTGCCACCAGAGGGCCGACTTCAGCGTCTCTGGGAACCCCACCAGCGACAACGTTCACCTCATACAGACCATCCCAGCCATACTTCACGTCTCCAACAGGGACGGGCAGACGCTGAAGAAGCTCGTCGCCAGGGGCGGCGTCAGGGCGAGGCTAACCTCCATCGTCGAGACTGGCTGGAAGACTCTGCCCCTCCTCGTCGCGGAGATCAGGGGTGCGAGGGACCCCAACAGGTTCATCCTGGTGAACGGCCACGTCGACACCCCGCCCTTCTCACCTGGGGTCGTAGACAACGCCTCCGGGGATGTCGCCATCCTGGAGCTGGCCCGCATCCTCAACGCCCACAGGGACAGACTGAACAGGAGCGTCCGCTTCGCGTTCTGGGCTGGCCACGAGATCGGCCGCTACGCAGGATCTACTTGGTACAACGACGCCTTCTGGCACGACCTCAGGTACAACTGCGTCGGCTCCTACAACATCGACTCTCCTGGCGCCGAGGGAGCGGACACCTTTAGGGCTTGCCCAATCAGCGAGGTCCAGGACGTCACGGTAGAGAGTATCAGATCAGGAGCGGGCGTCGAGGTGGAGAGCTTTCGCTGGCCCACGCGGGCCGGAGACGGCAGCTTCTGGAGCACCGGCGTCCCCCACGTGAGCCTCACCTCCTCCCGCCCTAAGGAGGACTACGACCCCCATGTCAACTACTCGGGCGGCGGCTGGTGGTGGCACACGCCCTACGCGACGATGGACCACGGCGACGTCAACGTCCTAGAGATGGACGTCCGGGTGGAGCTCAACTACATCTTCAGGATGACCAACTGCCCCGCGCTCCCCCTCAGCTTCGTCCCCTACGCCGACTACCTCGTGGAGGTCCTCGAGGGCTATCAGGCGAAGGCCGACAAGGTGAAGGCCTACTTCAACATCCACTCGACCGTCGCTAATGCGGAGGAGTTCAGGGAACTAGCACGTGAGCTCGAGGACGCCGTGGGGAGAACAGTGAGAGAAGGCGCAGATCCCGAGACGCTGGAGGAGCTCAACCGATGCCTCATGAAAGTCTCTAGGTGCGTCAATTCCGTCGCCCACTCCAACGCCGGCCCCAGCGAGCAGATCACCATGGAGACCTTCGGCGCCACGCCCTTCCCAAGGATCAACGAGATCATCAGGCTCTCCGAGATGACCCTCCACCAGTCCCCGGAGTTCAAGTTCCTAAGGACCAAGCTGATCAGACAGAGGAACGAGGTCGACGACGGATTCTACAGAGCCAACGAACTCATCAGGGGCACCCTGGCGAAGCTAAGCTGACTCCCACTTTTTATTGACCGCTTACGGTCACCTACAAGGGGTCCCAAGTTGGTGAGCACGTTCCGCGTCGGCCTGCTACTGACGGACTGGTGCAACGCCGAGTGCGCCCACTGCTGGTTCAGCTCAGGACCCGACAAGACCAGGTGCATGGAAGCCCACGAGGCCCGACACTACATCGACCAGACTGACGAGATACCCTCCGCCGAGTGGATAAGCTTCACAGGGGGCGAGCCCTTCTTCAACCCCGAGGTGCTCCTAGAACTCGTCGAGTACGCGTCGGACTTGGGATTCTACACGGAGTGCGTCACCAACTGCTTCTGGGCGGAGGACCGGGAAAAAGCCTCAGCCATCTTGGGCGGCCTCGTCAACGCCGGCCTAAATGCCATCAACATCAGCTCCGACGACTTCCATCAACGTTTCATCCCCTTCGAGAGGGTCCGCAACTGCTACGAGACAGCGAGGGATAAGGGGCTCAAGATCGTCATCATGTCCACTCCCGAGAAGAACAGCACCCTCAACGTCGAGGAGATAGCACGCCGGCTGGGCAGGGACGAGGTTCAGACGGTGAGAAACGGCCCACCAAGGGCATCTACAGTCGCCCTGGCAGTCGAGTCGAGCTTCGTCCCCGTCGGGAGAGGCGCCGGCATCCCGGTGAAGGAGTGGAGGTTTGGCGACGGCTCGCTCAGGGGGGGATGCAGAGACATCCTCAGGGACATTGGGATAACGCCGTCGGGCGACGTCCTCCCATGCTGCTCAGCTGCGGGCATCATCGAGAGCTCGATCCTCGGGAACGCAAAGAGCACCAACCTCCAGACGATGATCGAGGCGGCGGAGGCCCAGCCCCTCTTCAGGGTCCTGTCATCGGAGGGTCCCATGAGGCTCGTCGAGCTGCTGGGGATGAACGTCGAGGGACGGTTCGTGAACAGGTGCCACCTATGCCACGCCGTCCTGACGCATCCGGAGCTCCCGAGGATTCTCAGTAGACTCTAGTAGAGGGTGCGTAGAAACTCCACACGCCCCAGGAACGTGCCGTCGAGGAGGTAGACATCGAAGTCCTCCACGTCGACGGTCCCCGATCTGAAGAGGGGGCCGAGGAGGCTCTTCGGGGAGTCGGCGTTTACCGGGAGGCCTCCCAGGAGGTCGTTGAAAGTGGGCATCACTATTATCTGAGGGTCACCCACCTCCACATCGTACTCCGCTTCCAGTGCCGCCACAGGATCCCCCTCCACCTTCACCCTTTCCTGCTCGCAGAGGGAGGCAGCCAGCCTTGAACCGTCGCACTGCCCCCTCATCCAGACGCGCCTCGTAATCCTCACCCCCAGGGGCGTGTTGAGACTCACCGTCGGGTGGTTGTGCCCCATCATGATGAGGTCGGCCCCCAGCATCCTCGGGTAGGGCCAGGAGTGGCCATGGAGCGCCGCCAGCTTGAACTCGTCGCCGATCATGAAGCCCCTCGACGGGTGGATCACCACCTCCTCGGGAACTAGATTCTGTAAGTTGCCATCGTGGTTGCCTCTGCAGACGTCAATCCTCTCCACGTCCTCGAGAAGGGTTTTGAAGAGCCGGGGGATCTCCCGCTTCTCCTGGAAGCTGGTAATAGGGACGCCGTGCTTCACGTCGCCCAGAAGTATCAGCCTGTCTGGCCTGTGCTCCTTGACAAGACCCACGATCTCGGAGAGGAAGCGGTCGGTCTGATAGGGGATGTTGATCCCCATCTTCGCCAGCTCGTACTCTATCCCGAGGTGCAAGTCGGTAGCGATGAGCATCCTCTCCTCGGCCTCGACGAGCAGCGCCGGCCACGGCGTGAGCAGCCTGATCAAGCCTTACCATTCTGTACACCGCCCGGAGTAATTTAAATCCGACACAGGACCCGAAACAGGTTTAGGCTACTATTCCAAGTTAAAACTGGGTATGCCCTTGGCCTCAGAGGAGCGTCGTATCTTGGAGAGCGTCTGCGACGAGCTCCGCTCCTCCCGGGAACTCACCCAGGCCCAGTGGGACAGGCTCAGGACGACGCTTGGTGAGAGGTTTGACAAGGCCTGGGAGCTTGTGGAGCAGCACAGGGTGAAGAGGTACAGGTTCGAGCCCTCCGGGCGCATCGTCTGGATCGCCGTCGGCAAGCAGAGCGAGTATCAGGTCCTCCCCGTCTCTGGGTACTGCGACTGCAACGACTTCTACTTCAGGGTCGTCGACGGGGAGGCCGGCCTCTGCTACCATCTCCTCGGCCAGAGGCTCGCTGAGGTATTGGAGGCCTACGACGAGGTCGAGGAGGAAGATGAGGTCTACGACGAGCTACTGGCGGAGTGGAGGAGGCTCTCCTCTGAGCAGGCGGAGGAGTAGGGCATTATAATTTAAATATGCGCCGGGGCTGTTAATTTTCAGTATGAGCGCCGGAGGATTCTTCCAAATGCTGAGCCAGCTGGTCATCATCCTCTCAGTGGTCACCATGGGCCTCGGCTTTCTCTACATGTTCATCTCCGCCAAGGACTCCGAGGAGTAGCGGCGCCAGTTTTATAGCTGTTCCACAGATTCATTAGGGGTTGTCATGTCGAGCAAAGAGGACATCATCAAGCGTATTCTTGCCCTGAAGCCACAGCTCACCAGTGAGGCGGTGGAGAGGCTCATCGACGAGGAGCGCGCCAAGGCGGGGGGGCTCCTCACAGAGGAGGCGGCAGCCCACCTGGTCGCCTCCAACCTGGGGCTTGACGGCGCAGGCGAACGCATCGAGGCAAAGCTCCGCATAGGCGATCTCACGTCGGGGCTCAGCGACGTCTCCGTGACCGCCCGGGTAATTCACATCTTTCCGTCGAGGACGTTCACCAGAAGCGACAACCGTGAGGGAAAGGTCCTACGCATGCTAGTGGGGGACTCCACCGGCTCCGTCGCCGTCGTCTTCTGGGACGCAAAGGCCGACCACGTGACCGCTAGCAAGATAGAGGCAGGTAAGATCGTCAGGATCCTCCATGGCTACACGAGGGAGAGGCAGGGGGTCATTGAGATCAACATCGGCAACCGGGGCCAGATCTACATGGAGCCCATGGACGCGGTGGAGGAGAAGTTCCCGGAGATCGAGAGCTTCTACAAGACACCGAACGAGATCAACAGCCCGGGCGTCGTCAACGTCATCGGGGTCGTCGTCGACAGGTACCCGACATCCACGTTCACTAGGAAGGATAACTCCGAGGGAAAGGTGACCCGCCTCGTCGTTGAGGAGGGGGGCGCCAGGTTGAACCTTGTCCTGTGGGATGACAAGTCCGACGAGGCGGAGGGGGTGAACGTAGGCACCAAGCTCAGGCTCCTCGGCGGCAACGCCCGGAGGAGGGAGGACGGCAGCCTCGAGGTCCACACGAGCTGGGGGAGCGTCATGGAGATCCTCGAGGCGGGGGTGAAGCCCCTGGTTCCGGTCTCCCACTGGACGAAGCTTGCGGACCTCAAGACGGGGATGTACAACGTCAACGTCGCCGCCCGGGTCGCCCAGATAGGGGAGTCCAGGGAGTTCGCGAGGAGCGACGGTTCCTCCGGCAGGGTGCTCTCAGTCCTCCTGGAGGATGAGACGGGCACGGTCAGGCTCAGCCTCTGGGACGAGGACGTCGAGCTCGCGAAAGAACTGGAGCCGGGAACGACGATCGCCGTTGAGAACGGCTACACACGGCTCAGCCTAGGGAGCGTGGGGCTCAATAAAGGTAGAAACGGTGAGCTAATCATCAACCCTGACGACGTAGAGGTCGCCCCCATCAGGATCGAAGATAAACTCGTGGACATACGGGACCTGAGGGAGGGACAGACCAACGTCTACGTCAGGGGCAGAGTCCTTGAGATCCCCGAGATCAGGGAAGTGGAGACGGCGAGGGGGCCCGCCACTGTCGCCTCCTTCAGGATCGACGACGGCACAGGGGAGGCCCGGGTCTCGGTCTGGCGCGACCTCGTAGACCAGGTGGAGGGCCTGGCGCAGGGGGCGCAGATAAGGATGGAGAACTGCCAGGTCAGGGAGCCCTTCGACGGTCTGCTCCAGGTTTCCTCCGGGATGTTCACCAGGATAGTCGTTGAGAAAAAGTAGGGGGGAGGTCAGGCCCGGGCTTCAACCTCGGACAGGGACTCTTCGAAGATCTCCAGGGACCTGTCGATGAGCTCCCGTGTTATCGTGAGGGGTGGCATCATCCTTATCGTTGAGACGCCACAGTTTACGATGGCGACCCCCTTCCTGAAGCAGGACATCATGACGTCGTTCGTCTCCTGCTTGGCGGGCTCCTTCGTATACTTGTCCTTGACCAGTTCGACGCCGACCATGAGGCCGATCCCCCTGACGTCGCCGATCATCTTATGGTCGTCCTTCATCTCCGTGAGCCGCTTCTTGATGTAAGAGCCCTGACTCTCCGAGTTCTCCAGCAGCCCCTCTTCCTCGATGATCTGGATCACCGCCTTGGCCGCCGCCGTGGCGACGGGGTTCCCTCCGAAGGTGCTGGCGTGACTCCCTGGCTCCCAGTCCATGAGGTCGGCGCGGCTGGCGGTCACCCCTAGGGGCAGACCGGCTGCGATGCCCTTGGCCATGCAGACAATGTCGGGGACGACGTCGAAGTGTTCGATGGCGAACCACTTGCCGGTGCGCCCGACGCCGCTCTGGATCTCGTCAGACGCCAGAAGGATGCCGTGCTCGTCGCAGAGCTTCTTCAGCTCCTTGAAGTATCCCCTCGGGGGCACCACGTAGCCACCCTCGCCCTGAATGGGCTCGGCCATCACCATGGCGACCTCCTCGGGGGGCACGTACTTGTGGAACAGGTAGTCGTCGATGTAACTGACGCACCTGTAGCCGCAGCTCGGGCACTCAAGGTTGAAGGGGCAGCGGTAGCAGTAGGGGTAGAAGATGTGCTCCACCCCCGGGACCAGGGGGGAGAAGTATCTTCTCTGGGCGGGCTTGCTCGCGGTGAGGCTGACCGCCCCCATGGTGCGCCCGTGGAAGGAGCCGATGTAGGCGAGGATCCCCGGCCTCTTCGAGTGCCAGCGGGAGAGCTTGATCGCGGCCTCGACCGCCTCGGCGCCGCTGTTGCCGTAGAAGAACTTCTTCTTAAAGTCCCCGGGGACTAGGTCGTGGAGCATCTCCCCGAGGTCAACGTAGTTCTCGTAGTAGAAGTCGGTGTAGCTGTAGTGGATGAACCTGTCGGCCTGCTCCTTTATGGACTCCGTGACCCTAGGGTGGCGGTGGCCGACGCTGACGACAGCGAGGCCGGCGTTCATGTCGATAAATTCGTTCCCGTCCACATCTGTGATGATGCAACCGTCCCCCGATTTGATGACGAGAGGGTAGGCCCTCCCGAAGGAGGGAGAGATTATCGAGTGGTCCCGATCAACGATGGCCTTCGCCTTCGGCCCGGGAGGCGTGACAACTATCTTGGGATAACCCATGTCAAATCAACAAAGAGCAGCCCAACACCCTTAAAACATTAAGTCTCAGCCGCTGACTTGGAGATACTGATCTCAATGGTGGAGACACTCGCCTCCCTCCCGTTGGGCACGGTGTGAACCTCGGTCCCGATGCTTATTTTTTTTATGACAAGGTCCTTCAGAAAGACCCTCCGCAGCATCTCCACGATATCGACGGTCTTGCTGATGTGGCGCCCCCGGGCTCGAAGCTTCACTATAGTGGCACCGGCGTTGAAAAGAGTCATGCAGGCAACTACGTAGTTCATGATAGGCTTCAGGCCGACGATCACGTAGTCCCTCTCAGACATTTTCCCCTTTCCTCCCATCTGTGTATCATCTATATTATAAAATTTTATAGTATTTTCACAGACTACATGTTCAAACTACTTCATGTCCGCCGACTCTGGATTACGAGATTAAAGTGAGAACGTTCGATCCTGAGGTTTGGGGCTTCAGAGGAAGATGTGGGCGAGGATAACGCTCATGATGAGGGTCAAGGCGCCCCCAACGACGAACTCCGGCCTGATCTTCAGTCCATGAGCCTCGTCCCCGAAGAACCTTATCAGCCCTGCGCTCGAGGCGGGCATTCCGGGGCTGCTCTCCTTCTTCTTCCTGCTCATGATTATCAACGATTCTCATGTAGAGCACAGTGAAAAAGGTTTCCGAACGCCTGGCAGGTGTCTTCAATCCTTCATGAAGTCGGTGAGGCTAAACTGCTTGTCCTCTGGCTTCTCCACCTCGACCTCCTCCTTGAAGAGGGCGACAATCTCGTCCCTCACGAGCCCGAGACGGTCCGAGTAGTAGTCGTCGAGATCGTAGCGCTTGACGAGGTCGAGGGCGGGGATGAGGTACTTCTCTATTCCCCCCTTGTAAACCGTCAGGGAGAGCTTCCCGCCGCACCTGACACAGACTCCCTTGAGGGGGGGCCTCCTGTACTTGCGGTTGCACTTGGTGCACCTGAACCTCTGGCGGGTGAACGCCCTCAGGTTGCCCACGATGTCCTTCATGAAGTGGCTGGTGAGCACCTTCTGGGCCACTGCCTGGGCGTCGACGGCCCTCACCTTCTCTGAGAGCTCCATCTGGCTCTCCAACTTGTCCAGCATCGTCTTAAGGCTGTTGTAGGCGCCGATGTGGGCACCCAGATTGATGTCGCTGCACCCCTCCGTGTAGCTGAAGCCCTGGAACTGGGCCTCCGTTCCCAGCCGCCTCCCAATGGTGTCAATAAGGGGCGCGTATTCGGAGACCTCCGCTCCCTCCTCGCAGAGCCTGTAGAACTCTGGAGGATATCTCGGCATCACGTCGACGTTGTGGGCCTCCTTGTCCACCTCGCTGGGATTGAGCACGGGTATCACGTAGAGGGGGGCGTCCATGAGGCCGCCGCTCTGCTCCGGCAGGAACTCTCTGCTAAAGTTGAGCAGGGGATCCATCACCAGCATGATGGCGTCCTCGTCGCCGTCGCAGTTCCTCCGCTTCGCAGCGTGCCAGAGAGGGTGGGCGTAGCAACTCCTGATCTTCGTCCACCCGATCACCCTGCCGACAGTCGCCGCCGAGGTGTGGGGCGCTAAACCGAGGACTGGGGTTCCTATGACGTCGTCCCGGCTCTTCATCTTGTAGTAGGGCTCGAGGCCATAGTAGAGGGTGAGGAGGTCGTCGATGAACTGGGAAACCTTGACGAGGTAGTCACCGCAGTCCTCGGGGAGGACGATGTCCTGAACCTTAAGCTCCAGCATCTGGTCGGGGGACTCCAAGGGCTCACCCTTCATGTCGTGGGCGTACCCCAGCTCCCTGAGCCTCTCCACGGGGACGCCAACCTCCCCGGGGGTGAAGTGGGTGAGGGGGATGTCAGTGAGGTCGAACCT
Source organism: Patescibacteria group bacterium (assembly GCA_035527235.1). GTDB lineage: Archaea > Thermoproteota > Bathyarchaeia > TCS64 > TCS64 > BS750m-G28. The sequence continues at coordinate 11,146 of DATLAV010000227.1, forward strand.
GAGGGTGCCGTCCTTGAAGACGCTGAGGTCGTACCGCGCCCTCAGCAGCCCCTTCTCCAGGGCCTCGGGCACCCTGTTCCTGTTCATGAGGCTCTTGACGCATTTGATCCTGCCCGGCCTCTGCCCCCCTATGTGCTTCCACGCGGTCTGGAAGAGGCTCGGTACATCGAGCTCACAGCTGCTACTGGCGGTGGCGTCAACATTGCACGCAGGGCACCTATCGGTCTCCAGGGGCCTCCCGCACCTAGGGCAGACGTACTTCAAGACGGTGGTCTCCCCGCACTCTGGGCAGATGACCGAGAAGCATCTGGCGCCGCATCTGGGGCACCGCCTGTTGACTATCTGGACGGAGGTCGTCTTTCCGTTCCTGATCTTGAGGAGGTCCCTCTGAGGGCCGCCGTCGTTGCCGATGGGAAAGAGCCCGTGGACGTATGGGGACATCTTTCTCTCCTTCGCCTTCTCGGGCCGCCCCATCCTCGCGCCGACGTGTACGGGCGCCTTTTCCCTGATGTCGAAACCTGATAGTCCCCTGACGAGCTCAAGGGAGTCGTCGGACTCCGACTCATCTCCATCTCCGTCTAGGGCGAGGCACCTCTCCAGTATCGGGGCGGCCTCCCCGAGCCTGATCCTGCCATCCACGATGTCGTGTGGGACTAGGATGTTCTCAAGTGACCTCTTAACGCCCTCGTCAAGATCCAAATCATCTGACTCGGCCTTCCAGCTCTCCTTCAGGCGCCTCCTGAGGCCCCGTAGCTCATCGACATCAATCCATTTCCAGTTGTAGGTGTATCGGGGGTGGAGCGGAGCGCCCTGCTCCGCAAGCGCTATCGCCTCCTGGGGCGTGGGGACGTTCATGGGGTCAAACAGGATTGCGTCAAGCCTCTCCGGGAGCATCACGCAGGCGTCGGCGAGTTGCTCCCTCCCGACCCTGTCGATGACGGATCTGAGGCCGTAGCTCCACTGGTTCTCGTCGTATCCGGGCCGGAGAAGGTTCTTGTTGTTCTGTATGAAGTCCCCGGCGTTGATGAGGACATCGCCGAGGGAGAGGATGCTCTCGATGGAGTCGTAGATACTCTCAGCCTCCTCCTCGGACTCGATCCGCCTAACGGAGCCGTCCACGAGCCTGACGATAGGCGGCTCGATGGTGTCCACGGGGGTGACGGAGGCCGACTTGCCGGGGAGCTCGATCCTCAGCTGGACCCCGGTCGTGAGGAACCTGTTGAGAACGATCATGGTGGCGGGGTGAACCCCGACAGCAGCGAGGCCCGTCGTCCTCGCCCTTCCATACCTGAGCCTGAATCCCCCCCAGGCGTTGGGAAAGGAGAAGACGGGGCGGCCGACGATGATCTCCTCCATGAAGCTGGCGGTGGGCGCCGCCTTCTCCTCGCTGTCGTCGTTGTGGTTCTGCCCTATCTTGGAGAGCCACTCCCAGCCCTCAAGGTTGAGCGTCTCGCAGATACCCAGTAGCTTCCGGGCGCGGCCGACGATGCCGTCGACGACGACTATTAACGCCCCTCCCCGCAGCCTGTTGGTATCGATCCCCGGGATGTTCCTGTAGTTGGACACCTCGTAAGGGTCCGTGGAGACCCCTGTCGCCTCGACAGCGAGATTTTTAAGGGCGAACTCAAGGTCCTTGTCGGTGACGTGGTACTGGAAGCGGCGGACCTCCTCCTCGTAGAGTCGTACCTCCTCGATGAGGCGACCCACGTTCTCGTCTGAGGGCTGGAACCGCTCAATGCCGAGCCTGCGCCTCACGAAGTCGGCGACGACCAGCGTCAACGCCTGGGCGGTCCCCCCCGCCGGCCTGATGGGGCCCGCGAAGTAGATGGCGAGATAGTCGCTGCCGTCGGCGTTCTTCTTTATCCTTATCTCGGGGATGCCCTGAATAGGTGCGACGGTGACCCCCTCGGTCACGATGGCGAGGGCTGTCCGAACAGCCTGATCGGCGGCGTCGACCTTCTCCATGTTACCGAAGCGGCCGAGGGCGATCTCCTCCGCGACCTTGAACGCCATCTCACGGCGGTCCATACCCTCGAGCTCACGCATCCTGTCCCCGATCCCCTTGGGGCCGATGAGTTTCTCGATGCGCTCCGCTATGTCGTTGGTCAACTCGGGCTCCACGTTCAGGGAGGGATCGAGGCCCTTCGCCCTCGCTGCTCGGGCGACGGAGTAGAGTTTCTCGACCTCTTCCTGGAGCGATCTAAAATATTCCTCGTATTCCCTGGACATCTGAAGCTTGGTCAAATCTGGGTCTCCGCTAGTTTGGGCTGTGGATCCTGCAGAGCATCACGGTCTTCCACCTGTCGAGGCGCCTCCCCGTAGAGGCGAGATAGGCCTCCGCGGCTATGCCGCTCCTCTTGCCGACGCAGGAGTCGCACCGAGGGTGGCGCATGTCGGAAGGGCCGTCGCACTCGCCGCAGTTGAGGAGGAGTGTCTCATCGAGGCCCCTCAGAGTGGTCCAAGAGTACTCGTTCTCGTCGAAGACGGGCTCGAAATCCGGCCAGATGTCGTAGAGCCGCGGCTTCATCAGGGCCTTCTTGAGGGCGCTGAAGAAGTTCTCGAAGGAGGTCATCCTTTCACCTTCCCTTTGACTCAATATTGGAAACGATCTCGTTTATGCTTTCCCTAATCCTAGACGTCTCCTCCACCAGGGTTCCGGTCACGATGATGTCCGCGCCCGCCTCAACGGCAGCCCTGGCAGCCACACCGTCCCTGATACCGCCCCCAACTATGAGGGTGGCGCTCAGGTAACTCTTGACGAGCTTAATCATACTTGGCGGCACCGGGGTCTCGGCTCCCGAGCCTGCCTCGAGATAGATGTATCTCATCCCCAGGGTCTCCCCTGCAAGGCTGTAACTTAGGGCGAGTTCGGGGTGATCGTAGGGTATCCCCCTGGCCTGGCCGATGAAGCCCGCGGCGCCTCCGTCGCCGATTATGATGTAGCCCATGGGGAGCGCCTCGAGCCTGTGCTTCTTCACAAGGTGGGCGGTGAGGGCCTGGACGTCGATGAGGTAGTATGTGCTGCCCGAGTTGAGGAGGGACATAAACCAGATGGCGTCCGCGTACTTGCTCACGCCGGAGATGTTGTTAGGGAACAGGATTATGGGGACGTCGACTTTCTCCTGGATGTCCTTGACGACGTCGTCCAGATCGGAGTTCGAGGCTAGAGTCGAGCCGCCCACCATTATCGCAGAGGTGCCCCCTGCGACCGCCTCGCCGGCGATCTCCGCGCACTTCTCAACGGAAGTCTTCTGAGGGTCAAGGAGGGTCATGTGGATGGCGCCCTTCTCGGCGATCTTCTTGACGATGTACTCCTCGACCTTGTCATTCAACTGTGGGCTCCTCCTCAAGCTGACCTGAGTAGAAGTTGTCGACGAACATGCAGTAAGCGTCGACCTCGCCCATGTTGACGCTCAAAGGGTATCTCACGTTGAGGCCACAGCTGCTGCAGATGACGACCGCCTGATCCTTCTTCTTGTTTATGTTCGCCTTCACTGTGTTCTTGCCGCATTTTGGGCAGAGGTACAGCTCTGGAAGCGTCCTTCGCACGATCTTGACTACCTTTTTTCGCCTGCGACCCATTAACCTAACACCCACTCTTCCGAAAGTATATCATGAATGGGACTTCCTCAGTCTTAAGATTAATGGAAGCCGCCTCTTATGCTCGTTCCTCCTGACCCGATCGAAGACGCCCTGCACCACCGCCCGCTCCAGCTTCAGGTCCTCCGATATCTCATCCGCGGTCATACCTGAATCGACGCCGTAGAGGATTAGGTCGAGGGTGTCGTAGCTGATGCCCAGCTCCCCCTCGTCGGTCTGCCCCCTCCAGAACCCGGCTGACGGGGGCTTCTTGATGATGTTCTCGGGGACCTCGAGGTACTTCGCCAGCTGCTTCACCTGATTCTTGTAGAGGTCTGCAATGGGCATCAGGTCGACGCCTCCATCGCCGTGCTTGGTGAAGTATCCGGTGAGCCACTCGGTCCTGTTGGAGCTCCCCATCACCATGCTGTTCAGTGAGTTGGCGTAGTGATATGAGAATATCATCCGAGTCCTCGCCTTGAGGTTCCCAAACTCCACCCGCCTCGATGCGTCGTAGAGGGGCAGTATCTCCCGCATCACGTCCATCACGGGCGTGATTTCCACTGTGTCACATGTTACATTCAGTGACGTCACGAGCTGCATCACATCGGTGATGTCACGCTTGGGCGTGATGTCACGCTCCGGCATCGTGACGGCACGGACTCTCTCAGGTCCGAGGGCCCTCGCAGTGAGGGAGAGGGTTACGGCGGAGTCTATGCCACCGCTCACTGCCACTACCGCTCCGTAAAGTCCAGCGTTATCGACTTGTTCGCTGATGAATTCCTCTATTTTTTGCGTTATTTCTGTACACTTCAAGGTCATAGAACTGAGTGTAAGCATGTTTAGGTGTATGATGGAGGCAGGATAAATGGGTTACCAACTAAATCCATTGCATATTTAAAATAATTATAACCTTTAAATCTTCTTAAATTTATCTTAATATGAAATTTTTTAACTCTGATTGTCCAATGAAGTTACTGTCTAGGGGTATTATTACTGCATACATTTTTGTATACAAATACATGTTATTAATATGTTTTAAAGATAAGGATTGATGTTCTTGACCGAAGAAAATGAACTTCAAAAAATGTTTAATCACTCATTTAATGACCCCGTTGCTAATATATTATTAAAATATAG
>DATLAV010000228.1:0-11080 GCA_035527235.1 Patescibacteria group bacterium
TGGCATTCCCTACGCCATTGAGGGGAAGGTCGGGGACTTCGAGGAGCTCAAGCACACGGTGCCGAGGACCCGTCAGATCAACATACTGCTCCGCCATGAGGCCTTGTCCATCGACATTGCAGGCAAGACCGTGGAGGTGAAGGACCTTGAGACCGGGGAGATCTCATCGCATCCATATGACTCCCTAATCCTGGCGACCGGAAGCCGTCCCCGTGTACTCCGCATACCGGGCGCCAACGAGATGATGGGAAAGGGAGTATTCGTTGTATCCAATCCTGAGGAGGGCAAGCTGCTCAGGGACGCCGCTCTCAAAGCCGAGAGGGCAGTCGTAGTTGGGGGTGGAGCCATCGGGCTCGAGATCGCCCTCGCCCTGAAGCACCTCGGCCTCGAGGTGATCGCCACGAAGAGGAGCCCCGATCCCCTACCGAGGAACCTGGACCCCGACATGGGGAAGCTCATACTGGAGTACTTGGAGTCCGAGGGGGTGAGGGTCCTTTTCGGGAAGAGCATAAAATCGGTCAACGGGGCTGAGGGGGTTGAGTCCGTTACGATAGCGGGTGAGGTCATCCCCACGGACATCGTCGTCATGGCCGTCGGCGTAGATCCCGTGTCCAAACTCGCTGAGGGCGCCGGCATCACAACGGACAGGGGGGCCATCGTCGCCGATGAGAGGATGGAGACCAGCGTCAAGGACGTCTACGCGGTAGGCGACAACTGTCTCTCATTCAGCGCGATCGACGGCGAGCCCATCCGTGTGGCCTTGGCGACGACCGCTTTCAGGCAGGCGACCGTGGCGGGGGTCAACGCCGCTGGAGGTGAAGCCCTCTACGGGGGGGCAATCGGTACCTTTGTGACGTACTTCGGGGAGCTGGAGATCTCGTGCACCGGGTACAACTCCCAGTCTGCGGAGCGGAACGGGCACACCGTGGTCTCAGGGCGGGCGAATATGACCATCAAGCCTAGTTGGATGCCCGATGCGAAGGAGATCTCAGTCAAGGTGGTCGCCGACGCGGAGACCGGAAGGGTGCTGGGTGGTCAGGCGATAGGCGGAGAGGGGACCGACTGGAGGATCAACATCATAGCCATCGCCATAAAGAGGGGCATGACCCTGGAGGAGCTGAGTACCATCGAGCTGGCCTACTGTCCCGCGGTCTCGGATCTCTATGATCCACTGCTGGTCGCCGTCGACGCTGCGATAAGAAGAAGGGAATCGGTTAAAAGAAGAATGAGAAAGTAGGTTCTACTCTTCGACTTGGAAGATATCGACGCCCTTCTCGTACTCAGGAGCACGGTAAACGCGCTCCGCCTTTATTGCCTCCTGCATGCAGTTCTCGATGCAGAGGTGGCAGTACATGCACTTGAAGGGGCTGTACTCAATCTTCTTCTCGTCGGGGAAGACCTTGATTGCCCCTGGTGGGCAGACCCTCTCGCAGTCCTGGCACTGGTCGCACCTCTCCATGTCCCAGGTAATCTTACCCCTGAGACCCAGAACTGGTTCTGGCACTACAGTTGGGTAGTTCACCGTCGCCGGGGGTGAGAATAGGTTCTTCAGGACTTCCTTGAGCATCTTCGGCATCTCACTCGCCTCCCTTGATGTATGTGATACGTTCCGTACACGACATGCAGGGGTCTATAGAATGGACGATCGTTGGGATGTCAGATATCTCGTGCCCGATGAGCATCGAGACGAGTGGCGGGATGTTCGGTATAGTAGGCGTTCTCACCCTGACCCTCTGAAGCTTGTTTGTCCCGTTCCCCTCGACGTAGTAGAAGACCTCGCCTCTCGGCTGCTCCGTCCTGTTTATGGAGATGCCGTTGGGGAAGTCCGTGTTCTTATGAAGTAGTGGACCTTCGGGCATCTGCTTGAACGCCTTGTCGATGAGGTCCAGCGACTGATACACCTCGTCGAAGCGTACGTGCATCCGAGCGTTGGCGTCTTCGCCGTCATAGGTGACGGGCTCGAAGTCAAGCTCTCCGTAGGCCTCGTAGCCTGTCATCCGCATGTCCTGCTTTATACCGCTCCCCCGGATGGTGGGGCCTACCGCGCCTAGGAAGACCGCCTTGCTTTTTGGCAGTATACCCTTTCCGACGGTCTTGTCCTGGACCGCCTTGTCAGTGTAGAAGACCGGTGCTATCGCGTCCACCTTCGTTCTGACGAGGGCCAGATCCTTCTTGTACTCGTTTATGAGGTGCTCGTCCATGTCCTTCCTGACGCCGCCGATCGTGTTCAACGAGAGATGTATCCTATGACCGGAGGTCTTCTCGTGGAGCCCGAGGATGATCTCCCTGTCCCTCCAGATCTGCATGAAGAGGCTCTCAAAGCCTATGGCGTCGGCGAAGAGCCCCAGCCAGAGCAGGTGGCTCTGGAGCCGAGCAAGCTCAGACCAGATGACACGGAGGTACTTCGCCCTAGGCGGAACCTCGGCGTCTGTGATCATCTCTATGGACTCGCAGTAGGTCGTGCCGTGGATGACGTTGCAGATACCGCAGATCCTCTCTGTGATGTAGATGTTACGCCTGTAGTCGTTCAGCTCGCAGGCCCTCTCGATGCCCCTGTGCACGTATCCTATCTGAGGGATCACGTCGACGATCTCCTCCTCGTCGACCACGAACCTCAGCTGAAGGGGCTCCGGTAGCACGGGGTGCTGCGGGCCGAAGGGGAAGACCGTGTACTCCTTTACTTCACTCATTCCAATCGCACCTCCAGCAGCGGCTTGACTCCCTTAACGCCTCTGCGTCACTGAATCCTAATTCGACCTCGTCGAAGTTGGCGGCCCTCACCTCGGGCGATATCTCCCTCACCTGTACATGCTCCATACGCTTTATCTCGTCGAGGTTCTCCGGGCGACCCACGTACTCCCCCATGTCGATGGAGGGCTCGGGCAGCCCTTCCCCTCCCAGGAACTTGTTGATGGCCGAGGCTGCCTTCCGTCCATCTCTCAGGGCCTCGATCACTGACTTTGGGCCGAACACGGAGTCGCCACCGGCGAAGATTCCCTCGACGTCGGTCTCGTAGTCCTCGCTGGCCACTATTCGTCCCCTCCTGTCCAGCCCTATGCCAAATCCCTCGGGGACGACGACCGCGTGGCCGATGGCCTTCATGATGGAGTCCACCTCGACTGTCGTGGTGCTCCCCTCTATGGGCATGGGCCTCCTCCTTCCGGAGGCATCGGGCTCACCCAGCTCCATGTTCTGCAGGACAAGCTGCAGGGGCTTCCCGGGGATGATCTTGAGTGGCGAGACGAGGTACTCAAAGCTCACGCCTTCCTCGACGGCTCCCCTTATCTCATGAGCTGAGGCGGGCATTTCCCTCTCCGTCCTCCTGTAGTAGAGGACGACCTCGCTCGCTCCGAGCCTCTTTGCGACCCTGCCCGAGTCTATGGCGCTGTTACCGCCCCCCACGATGGCGACCCTGTCGCCCAGGTTGGGGATCTCGTCGTAGACGTTCACCTTCTCGAGGAGGTCCTTGCAGTCCCAGACGCCCTCGGACTCCTCTCCCTCGATCTGGAGCTTGAAGCTCTCCATCGCCCCGATGGCGACGTAGATGGCGTCGAACCCCTCGTCTAGGAGGGGTTTGAGCTCCTTGACCTCCGTCCCCTCCTTCAATGTGACCTTCGCCTCCCCGAAGCGGGCGGTGATCTCGGATCCGAGGATGTTCTTGGGCAGCCTGTACTTGGGTATCCCCCAGAGCATCGCCCCGCCGCATCTGTCGGTCTTCTCGTAGACGGTGACTTCGTGGCCCAGCATTCCCAGGTAGAACGCGGCTGAGACGCCGGATGGTCCCCCGCCGACGACGGCGACCTTCTTGCCCGTTGACTTTGCCCTCTTAACTTTCCTCTTGTAGTTTGGGATGGAGTCTGAGCAGTATCTCTTGAGGAGCCTTATCTGTATGGGCTCCTCGTTCATCTCCTGCCTGCATCCCTCCTGGCAGGGGGCGAAGCAGACCCTGCCGAGGCAGGCCGGGAGGGGCGCCTGCTCGATCACCGTGTCGTATGCCCCCGCCGCGTCGCCCATGGATATCTGCCTGATGTACTTCGGGGCGTTGACGTTGCTCGGGCACTCCTCCCTGCATTTTCCGAAGAACCTCATTATGGGGGGCTCTGGGCCCTCGGCAGGTTTCAACAGCGTGTCCTGTTCGATGCCTTCGATATGCAGCATCTTTCCCCCGAAGTCCACGTTGAGCCCCGAGAACTTGAGGTTGAAGAGGTCCTGGACCTCGTTCTCTGCGATGAAGGCCACGGGGTAGATCGAGGTTATGCTCGGGAGGGGCTTATCCTTCTTGGCCTTAATCTTCAGGCCTACGACCCCAAAATCCTTCTCGAAGTGGTATATGACCTCAATCTCTTCACCGAGATCCAGGGCTGTGATTGTGATGAACCTTGCGTCAGCTCCTTTAAACTCGTTCAGCTTGATGAACATCTCGCCGAGGCTGGATGTGAACTCGCTGACGGGAGAGTTCGAAGCTATCTCCATTTTAGTGTCTGCCATATCAGTTTCCCTCCATCTTCTCGCTCATCTCAGCGAGCTTCTGTAACGCCAGTACTACACCGTCCACTATCTGCTCGGGTCTGGCTGCACAGCCAGGAACGTAAACGTCGACGGGTATCACATTGTCGACTCCCCCGAGCACGTTGGGGCAGTTGTGGAATATTCCGCCGGTGCATCCGCAGGTGCCCACAACGATGACCGCCTTGGGATCCGGCATCTGGTCGTAAAGGTTCTTCAGCACTTCCTTGTTACGGTGATTTGCAGGGCCCGTTACCAAGAGTATATCCGCCTGCTTTGGGTCTCCAATATTCACGATACCGAATCTCTCCGCGTCAAACTTCGGAGTCAGGGCTGCTAGTATCTCGATGTCGCATCCGTTGCAACTGCCGCAGTCAAAGTGGAGGACCCATGGAGATTTCAAACGTGCCGTAGTCATCAGTTTCATCTTATATCACTCCCAGAATGGTAACGACCACGAAGTTGGCCAGAATCAGGATGAACCCGAGCGTCCAACTTGTCCTGACCATCGTCTCCCAGTTCAACCTCGGGTAGATGTTGTCGGCGACTATCGAGATGAACCAGAGGAGCAGCGATAGGCCAACTCCTATCAGCAGGTTCTGTGCCCAGAAGAGGCTAATCAGGCCCATTATGAAGGCTATCTTGGTCCAGTGCCCAAGCTCGACCAGAGCGAGGGTGTAGCCAGAGAACTCCGTGTAGACGCCCCTGACAAGCTCCTGGTGGGCGTGGCCTGAACCCGCTACGTCGAAGGGGCTCTTCTTCATGTCGATTATAAGCACGAGCTGCTGCACGGCGTAGGCAGCGGGTATGACAAGCAGGAGCGGTTTGCCGTATGTGAAGACGTCTCTCACGAGGAAGCTCCCCGTCACGACCTGTATGCTAATCGCAGTGAGCAGCATGAGCGGCTCATAAGCGAGCATCGAGAGCAGTTCTCTCCTCCCTCCGAGGTTGCTGTAGGGGGACTTGGAGTTGTAGGCCGATACTATGAGGCAGACGTCAGCCAGCGTGAGTGTGAACAGTGTGAGCAGTAGGTCCTGCTTGAACGCCAGCATTATCACGGCAGTGAAGATGAAGACGAAGTATCCGACGGCGAGCATCGGCTGGAACCTGCTCGAGAGGAACGGGGCCTTCCCCCAGAGCTTGATGAAATCATAGAAGGGCTGAGTGATAGGGGGGCCCATCCGGCTCTGCATCCGAGCTGTGATCTTCCTGTCGAGTCCGACGAGGAGCCCGCCTAGGAGGGGGGCCACTATGATGAAAGCCAGGGGCAGAACGTAATCCGTCAACAAAGTGTTCACCATCCTACAACACCACCAATGCGATCACTAGCAGGTTCATGAGAACCCCCGTCACCACACCCCACGGGGTCCACCTCCCCTCGTTTATCTCGGGGTCGAAGAACATGCCGGCCACGTTGAACTCTACAGTCGTGTCCGCCGTCGTCCTGAAGGACGTGGGGCTCCCCTCGACGTTTGCGCCGGAAAGGTAGGCCGGCATGATGATGCCGCCCTTCGATTTGTACAGATAGTTCCCGAGGAGAACCACGGCGGCTATGGCGGCCCAGATTGGGATTATCATGAAGGATCCCAGCTGGCTTGAGATCCCGAGGATGCCCGCTGTCCAGACGCAGGCGTAGTTCGAGGCGATGGCGGGGCAAACCACGTTTTGTATGATGAGTCCAACCCCGAGGCTCGCGACGATGTCGAGGGAAAGCAGGAAGAACATACTGAAAATGTATCCAGACGGCAGTTGCTCGAACTTGTACTCTCTTTCGGTGAGGGGGAGGACTGTGAAGTTCCCGAGCCACTTCGCCCAGAATAGCGTGGTAGCACTGCTCCCTATCACCATCATTGTGATCATGACAAGAGCCGGGAAGAACGCGGCGCTCGAGACGGCACCAATGGCCGCCCACTTGCCCAAGAGGACCCCGAAAAGGGGAAGGATCATGCTTATGATCCCGGTGATCATGACTGAGGAAGTCAGGGGCAGCTTTCCCAGGAGCCCCTGCCACTCCTCGATGTACCTCGTATGGAGGCGGTTTTCCACTATCCCTGCGCAGAGGAACAGAAGCCCCTTACTCATGGAGTGGAATATGAGGAGTATCACCGCTGCCGAGTATGAGAGGGGCGTGTTCATCGCCGCACAGAAGATCATGAGGCCCAGGTTCCCGATCGTCGAGTACGCAAGGATGGCCTTGGAGTACTTCTGATTGAGGGCGATGATGGCCGTGAACATGAAAGTGAAGATGCCGACGAGGGCGATCCCATATGTGAGGACGCTCCCCTCAATTGCGGGCACGAACCTTAGGATCAGGTAGACGCCCGCGTTGACCATCGTGCTGGAGTGGAGCAGCGCTGAGACCGGTGTCGGAGCGACCATGGCGCCCAGCAGCCAAGACTGGAAGGGCAGCTGAGCGGACTTCGTAAAGGCGGCGATAGCCATGAGGGCGAACGCAAGATACAGCAGGGGCGTCGGGTTCTTCCCAATGAGGGCGCTCATCGAGATGGTGTCAAAGTGGAAGTGCCCGATGAATATGGAGCCCACTAGAGCGACTCCCCCGACGAGCCCCATCCAGAGCGCTCTCAGGCCGTTCTGTACCGCAATCTCCGTCCCATCGTGCCTGATGAGCTGGTAGCAGCTGAGAGTTGTTACCTCCCAGAAGAAGTAGAGCCAGTACAAGCTGTTGCTGAAGACGACGCCGTGCATCGCCCCTAGGAGCATTATGAGGTAGAAGAAGAAACTTCCCTGGCTCGCAGCCTTGACCGAGGAGGCGCCAAGGGAACCCACTTCCTCCTCGTGCTCAACCATGTAGTCAAGGGCGTAGATCGCGACCGCTGACCCAACGATGCTGACAATCAGCGACATTATGCTTGAGATGCCGTCCACGAGGAGGGTTGGCGTCGTATGGGTTCCGAATGCGACGTACTCATAGTACCCAATGGGCAGAAGTTGTGCAAGGGCTAACGCCAATGTTGGTAGGTTCCTGTTGACATATCCGATGTAAAGGAAGTACAGCAACAGGAGTATATCCAGGCCGACGACGACGAGTTCAAACGACTCGTTTGGCGAGTACACGAAGCCTCCTGAGTTGTAAATAAGGATGGATGTTCCAACGAGAACCGCCGCCGTGACATAGACCAGTATACGCCTGATATTCTTGGGTGCGACCAGACATGCCAAGCCTGATAAAGTGGGGAGCCCGATTGCTAGAGCGATCAACCAAACGCTTTCCATTTTTAAATCACTTCATTTGAGAACTCGATGGTAGTGTAAATGTCATACAATAATAATTGTCTTGACCTTTCTCATGGCCAAAACGTATAAGGGCAGGTATATAGGACCGTCCCTTTGTACATACCATCCTCTTCGCATACATAATATTGCATTTAAGGTTATCGATATCGTTTTTGATTATTACATTTTACATAAATTCCTGTTTTAAATTTAGAGCTATTAATTGTTAAGTAGCTTTGATTAATTTAACTGGTGATTTATAACAGGTGAATGGTGAGAAGTACATTAATCATTATAATATATATAGTAATTAGTGAATATATAATGAGTACTAGGAAACATGATGGAAAACAGATTTAGTCTTAACTATCCGTCAACATTCACCACACGTAATTACAACATATATAATTTTTATAGTATGAATCAGAGTCTTATTGATGCCTTCCATGTACAAAATCGTCGAGAAGGAATCTCTAACATCGAACGTTCGGAGGTTCAAGGTCGAAGCCCCCGCGGTTGCTCGGAAGGCCAGACCCGGGCAATTCGTCATCCTAAGGGTGCACGAGAAGGGAGAGAGGTTCCCCATCACACTTTCAAACACGGACCCCGAGAAAGGAACGCTTGAGTTCGTGTTCGCTGAGGTCGGTAAATCATCCAAGCTGCTTGGGGCATTGGAGGTCGGTGACTCGATCCTCAACCTCTCAGGGCCCCTAGGCAATGCGACCGTGATAAAGAAATTTGGGACGGTCCTCTGCGTCGGAGGGGGGGTGATGGTCGGCGCGCTTCTGTTCCAGATCAAAGCCTTCAAGGAGGCCGGAAACCGTATCATTTCGATCGTCGGGGCGAGGAGTGATGAACACGTTATTCTGGCGGATGAGGTGAAGGCGTTGAGCGACGAGTTCTACCTGGCCAGCGACGACGGCTCAGTCGGATACGAGGGCATCGATTTCATCAACGATATTCTGAAAGAGAAGGGCGTCGACTATGTCTTCACGATAGGCCCCATTTCCCTGCAGAGGGCGATCTCCGAGATGACGGAGCCCCACAAAATACCCACCACGGTGAACCTGTTTCCGATAATGGTGGACGGCACGGGCATGTGCGGAGCGTGCCGGGTGACCGTGGCAGGGGAGACGAGGTTCGCCTGCGTTCACGGACCTGACTTCGACGGCCATAAGGTGGACTTCGACGAACTCATCTCGAGGATGAGGTTCTACAACCCCAACGAGAAGATAGCCATGGTGCTATTTGAGGGACGGTGATCCAGATGGCGGCGAGAAAACCCACGATTGAGATGCCCAAACAGGTCCCCGAGAAGCGGGTACACAACTTCGAGGAGGTGGCCCTCGGGTACAACGCAGAGATGGCGATCGAGGAGGCGGAGAGATGCCTCCAATGCCCGAACCCCCAGTGTGTGAATGGCTGCCCGGTCAGCATAGACATCCCTGACTTCATATTGCTCATACGAGATGGAAAGTTTGACGAAGCAGCGAAAAAGGTGAAGGAGAAGAACGCCCTCCCCGCCATATGTGGCAGAGTCTGCCCTCAGGAGGACCAGTGTCAGAAGCAGTGTGTCCTTGGGATACGCAGCGATCCCGTCGGTATAGGAAGGCTGGAGAGGTTCGTTGCCGATTGGGAACGCGAAAATTCGGACACCAATTCCCCCATGACACCACGCACGGGTGGAAGGGTCGCTGTAGTCGGGGCTGGCCCCGCCGGCATCACCGTCGCCGCGGAACTCGCGAAGCTCGGTCACAGTGTCGATATCTTCGAGTCACTCCACGCGCCCGGTGGAGTCCTCATGTACGGAATCCCCCAGTTCAGGCTCCCCAAGGAGATAGTCCAGGCCGAGGTGGAGTACGTGAAAACCCTTGGGGTCGAGGTTCATCTTGACTCAACGGTGGGAAGGCTAACAACGATCCCTGAGCTCTTCGAGGAGGGCTTCGATGCCGTCTTCATTGGGACAGGGGCAGGCCTCCCTAGTTTCCTCCATATCCCCGGTGAGAACCTGAAAGGCATCTACTCCGCCAACGAGTTCCTCATTCGCACGAACCTGATGAAAGCTTACAGGTTCCCGGAGTACGACACGCCCATCACGGTCGGGAAGAACGTGGCCGTCATCGGCGCCGGCAACGTCGCCATGGACTCCGCCCGTTCGGCGTTAAGGTTGGGCGCAGAGAGGGTGTACATCATCTACAGGAGGGGAAGGGACGAGATGCCTGCTAGGCATGAGGAGATTGAGAACGCCGAGGAGGAGAATGTGGAGTTCGTCCTCCTCAGCAATCCGGTGCGCTTCATCGGCGATGAGAGGGGCTTCGTCAATCAGGTGGAGTGCATACGAATGGAGCTCGGTGCCCCGGACGACTCTGGGAGGCGCAGGCCCGAGCCCGTCGAGGGAAGTGAGTTCACTATCGACATGGACACCGTTGTTGTCGCCATAGGCCAGACACCCAACCCTCTCATACAGCAGACGACGGAGGGGCTCGAGACCACGAGGAGGAACACCATCGTGGTGGACGAGGAGACCGGTCAGACCAGCATTGAGGGCGTGTATGCCGGTGGGGACGTTGTCACGGGTACCGCAACCGTCATCAGCGCGATGGGGGCCGGTAAGAAGGCCGTGAAATCAATTCACGAATACGTGATGAAGAAGATAGCGGCTCGATAATCCCCATTATTCGAAAGGTTTTCTTCAGATTTCTCTTAAGATACTCCCCGTCCGACCTAATATTATTAAATACTGTATGGATCTAGATTATACGATCAAAATGGAGAAGGCACTGATCCTTCTGAAGATAGAATGCCTCGGGGGCAACTGCCTTGAGAACGTCCTGGAGAAGGTACAGGGCTTGCCAGGAGTTAGAGAGGCTGGCATGACCTTCGGGGAGTTTGACATCTACCTGATCTCCGAGGTCGATAAGTCCCTTGAGATCACGAGGCTCGTCATGGAGATAAGGAGCTATCCCTCGGTAATGTCCACGACGACCCTGCTCATAGTAGACTAGCCACCACTCATTTTTCCCGGCATTTTTAAGAAATCAGTTGATTGTGAAGCTGTGCCTATGTCAGGTCTGCTGGATGACGTTGCAGGTGACGGTAGACTTGATGCCCGGGGAGTTCCTGATGTTGAGGACGATCTGCCTGATCTCGCCCATTTCTTTTCCCTTCACCTTCACGTAAAGGTCATATTGTCCGTAGATGGGGTGCACCTCGGTGACGCCCGGTATCTTTCTCAATTCCTCTATCGATTCATATCTGAAAGATGACGCGAGAACGATGAGAATGAGAGCTTCTTCCATCTAGCATCTATTATTCCATCTTTTCAGATGATTTAAATTAA
>DATLAV010000229.1:0-4393 GCA_035527235.1 Patescibacteria group bacterium
ACCTTCCTAGCGGCGAGGAAGACGTCGATGCCTCCGCCGGACCCGAGGTCCAGCACCACCTCCCCCTCCTTGAGTCCCGCCAAGGCCGACGGGTTACCGCAGCCCGCGCATGCGCCGACTACCGTCTCAGGGAGACCCTCAAGCTCCTCCCTGGAGTAGCCTATACCCTGTGCGTAGCCCTCCTTCGATGAGCCGCACGAGCACCCGGCATCGCAGCAGGAGGCCCCGCCCGTCTGGGCGCTCCGGGCGACCCGGGAGTACGTCTCCATCACGTGTTCCTTGATGTCCTTCTTCTCAGCCATCTAGACCACCTATTATTGGATATCCTATACATCTGGTGGGAAGGATTTAAATGTATTGGTCACCCAATAATAGCTAATGTCAGAATGCTGCGCAAACCCACCGCCCGACTGCTGCGACATGAGGGGCATGCTCTCCTTCATGATGCTCTGGCTCCTCCTGAAGAGGGAGATGTACGGCCAGGAGATCGCCGAGGAGATCGGGAGTAGGAGGGGCACCAAGCCGAGCCCCGGCACCCTCTACCCGGCCCTCAAGGACCTGGAGAGCAAGGGCCTCATCTCGTCGCGCCTAGAGGGCAGGAAGAGGCTCTACAGCCTCACCGAGGAAGGAAGGAGGGGCGCCACGGAGGCATGCGAGTATTTCTGCAGGGCCTACGGGGACATCTTCCAGCAGTTCAGCACCAAGGCTGCATGACAGCAGGGGTCTCCCAAGTTTTATCAGGGCTCCGCGTAGATTGACATGATGCAACGTGAGCTCCAAGGTCGTTAGATGCCCGGACTGCGGTTACACTGCGAGGATCAGGCTCAGGAGTGGGAAGAACGAGCTCAGGTGCCCCAAGTGCAAGAAGGAGTTCACCGTCTGGGAGTGACTGTCAGCCCCATCCCCCATAAAGGGCGCTCATCTCCCTGAGGCTCTCCACGTAGAGCCGGTACATTGCGTCGTACCTATCTACGTTCTCGGGGTCAGGGGCCGTGGGTATCTTCTCCTTTATCCAGTCGTCGATGACGTCGTGGCTCCCCAGCTCCCCCGTCCCCAGCCCCGCCAAGATGGCGTCCCCGAGGGGTGCTCCCTGCGCGTCCGGGATGTAGTCCATGGTCACGCCGGTGATGTCGGCGATGATCTGCCTCCAGAGCGGTGACCTCGCGCCCCCGTCGACGAGGGTGGCACGCCCGATCTCCGTCCCCGCCTCCCTGACGGCCTCAAGGCTGTACCTGAGGGCGTATGCTACCCCCTCCAGGACCGCCCTGAAGATGTGGGCCCTTGTGTGGTAGACGGTGAGGCCCAGGAGGCTGCCCCTCAGGTGGTCGTCCCAGTAGGGGGCGCGCTCCCCCACCATCATGTGGGGCAGGAAGAGGAGGTTGTCGCTCCCCGGGGGCACCGCCTCGGCGGTCCGATCCAGCAGCCCGTAGGCGTCCACGCCCTCCCTCTTGGCCTTCCCGACCTCCTCCGCCCCTAGCTCATCCCTGAACCATCTGACGCAGTAGCCTGCCGTAGTTATCCCTGTGAAGGAGTAGGTGTACCGCCTCCCGTTGACGACGTAGGGGAAGTTCACCAGCCTGGGCGAGAGCCGGGGCGTGTGGCTTATGATGCCGTTGCACATGGACGTCCCGAGCATCGAGGCGAGATCGCCGTCCCTGATGGCGCCGCCGGCGAGGGCGCTCACCGCGGCGTCGATGCCGCCAGCGCAGACTGGCATCCCCCGCCTCAACCCTGTGAGCTCCGAGCCCTCGGGGGTCACCTCCCCGACGACCTCCTCCGATGAGTGAATCTTCTCGGGGAACAGCCTCTGGGGCACCCCTAGGAGCTCCATCATGGGCTCCGACCAGTCACGCTTGTGGATGTCGAAGAGGCCACCGTAGTTCCCGGCGCTGGAGTAGTCGATGCTCTCCTCGCCGGTGAGCCCCCGGATGACGTAGGCGTTGGGGGTCTCGAACCTGTGCAGCCTCCCCCAGACATCGGGTTCGTTCTCCCTTATCCAGAGCATCTTTGTGTAGCCGTAGTAGGGGTCGATGACGTTGCCGGTGACCTCATAGAGCTCGTCCCGGCCCACGTTCTCCTTGAGCCATCGGCACTCCTCGGTGGCCCTCCGGTCGGCCCAGATGATGCAGGGGCGTAGCGGCTCCATCTTCTCGTCCAGGGGGATGCCGCTACCGCCGTAGAGGCTGCTAATAGAGGCCCCTGCGATCTCCCCGGGGTCGATCTTCGCCAGCTCGATGGCCCTCCTGATGGTCGAGTATGTCGCCTCAGCCCAGACGTTGGGCCACTGTTCCGCCCAGCCCTGCTGGGGGTTGAGGACGCCGTACTCCTGGAAGGTCGAGGCCTTGACGTTGCCTTCGGTGTCGGCGATCACCGTCTTGGTGCCTAGGGTGCCGATGTCGGTGCCCAGAAGGAAGGTCATGATTCAATGTTATCCCGAGACAATATCTGTTTTTTGAAGTATGGGCGGCGTGGCGTAGCCTTCAGCGGAGCAAGTATTTTTTTATCCTGTATACCATTCAAGGGGTATAGCCTGAGGAATGGAAAATGGACATAGACGAGGAGTTCAACGAGTACTACAAGATCGACCCCAACTACAAGCGGTACGACTCCAGGGTCTTCTACGAGAAGGTCCGGGAGAGGAGGGAGGGGCAGGAGCCCAGACCCCGCTACAACAACCTAGAGGGGATGGCCATGCGGATGAGGAACGGCATCCCAGGCTACTCCATCGTGGACTACGCGTTCAAGGACGCCGCGGGGACCTGCGAGACCGCCCCCGACCACTCATCCGGGATGAACACGGGATATTACTCCTGGAGTTCCATGGGCCACGGGCGGAAGCCCCCCTCGATCCCGCCTTGGGACGCTCCACCGGAGGAGGTGAACAAGGTCATCACCAAGGCCGCCAAGTACTACGGCGCCTGCGACGTCGGCTTCTGTGCCATGGACAAGCGGTGGGTCTACGCCAGGTCGGGGGACCGGGAGATCGTCTTCGAGGATATCGAGGAGGGCTACGTCACCGACGAGAAGGCGGTCATCCCCGAGAGTCACAAGTGGGTCATCGTCATCCTGGTCCCCATGGAGTTCACGGAGAACAGCTACGCCCCCACTCCCCTGGAGGTCACAAGCAACATGGGCTACAGCCGGATGCACTTCACCGCCGGTACCCTCGCGGAGATGATCAGGGGCCTCGGGTACCACGCCATCCCCTGCGGGAACGACACGGCCTTCAGCGTCCCCCTGGCCATCAAGGCGGGGCTGGGCCACCTGAGCAGGAACGGAAGGCTCATCAACTGGAAGTACGGCCAGCTGACGCGGATCTGCAAGATCTTCACCGACCTCCCCGTCAAGCCGGCTGAGCATATGGCGCCCAAGGGGATCATCGAGTACTGCGATGACTGCGAGAGGTGCGCTAGGTACTGCCCCAGCGGCTCCGTCCCTACCGGCCCCCGGACCATGTCCAACCCCAAGTACCCCGACCTCAACCCGGGCGCACTGAAATGGTACAACGACGAGGCCTCCTGCTCCGAATTCTGGCACGAGGTCGGCACGGGGTGCTCTATCTGCCTCAGGTGCTGCTGCTTCAGCAAGCCACAGGGGATCTCCCACGACGTCATCAAGTGGTTCATCAGGAACGTCCCCCAGCTCAACAAGTTCTGGATCTACACCGACGAGCTGTTCGGATACGGGAAGATGTCGGACCCCAAGAAGTATTGGGATATCCCCATCGAGAAGCATAAGAACTGACCCCTCCTTCATCGGGAAGGATTTCCACCCTTCTTTTCAGCGGTTGAAAAGTTATTAAAACGGCGGCGAGGATAGGCTATTGATATTATGCCCGATTTCTACGAGGTCCTTGACAGGGTGCCCGACTGGAAAAAGTACATGACGGTGAACGAGCTCCACGAGAGCACCACCAGGCTCGTGAACGAGCACCCTGAAGTTGAGCTCATGAAGCTTGGAGAGTCGACGGACGGGGAGATCATCGATTGCCTCAGGATCGGAGACGGCAGGTTCAACGCGCTGATCCACGGCTTCCCTAACTGCGAGGAGCCATTCGGGGGCAACCTCTTGGACTACCTGTCCTGGGCCCTCGCCGAGGACGAGGAGCTGAGGGAGGGGCTGGACTACACCTGGTACATAGTCAAGTGCAGCGACCCCGACGGGGCCAGGCGTAACGAGGGGTTTCACGGTGGACCCCACACGCCGATGAATTTTACCCTCAACTACTACAGGACCCCCAACAGGCTCACCCCGGAGAGCTGCTTCCCCTACAGGTACGGCCCCCTCGACCTGAACGACCCCGCCCCGGAGACCCGGGCCCTCATGGCCCTCCTCGACCGGGTCCCCTTCCAGTTCATGAGCAGCCTCCATATGATGAAGTGGGGAGGCATCA
>DATLAV010000230.1:0-4684 GCA_035527235.1 Patescibacteria group bacterium
CTCGAGCATTTCATCCACCTTTAATGATGTATTCCCTCGCATGTTACCTTAAAACTTGGGTTGGAAAGTGTAAAAAAAAGTTTAAAGCTGTACGGTGCCCACTCCGTCCTCGATGGTGATCTCCGTGCCGTAGGGCTTGGAGAGCTCCTTCATGATGCCTACGATCTCGGCTCCCTCCTCGGGGTCGACGAAGGTCGGTCTGCCCCTCTGGCTCCTGGGCTTCTTCTGCCCCAGCTCCACGGGGTATAGCTTGAGGCTCGTCAGCTTGTCTCCCTCGAACTTCATCTTGGGGATGACGCTGATCCAGTACTTGCGGTCGTCCGTGAACCACTTGAACTCGCGGCCGCCTGGCTGGGACTCCGAGTTGGAGCGGGCGTCTATTGCGTCCATCACTGTGCCGGCGTAGGGGTCCAGCTTGTACCTCTGATAGAAGTCAGAGGGCATCTTCATCAGGGTCTCATTCTGGAAAATGAAGTCGCCCAGACTGTAGAAGATGGGCTTACCCTCCCTTATCTCGATGCCCCGCATAGCGTGATGTCCGTGGCCTATGAAGGCGTGGGCCCCAGCGTCTATGGCGGCCCTGGCGATCTCCTCGATGAAGTCAGCGGGTTGCTCGGAGTCCTTCCACCTCCCCACGTGGGCGTGAAGGGTGAAGAGCACCCAGTCGCACTGGCGGGCGGCGTCCCTGATGGAGGCGAGGTTGCCCTCCATATCGGACTTGTTGGACTTGGTGTGGATCCCGACATCGTCCCCAACGACCCACTTGTCCCGCATGAAGTAGTAGGTGCCCGGGTCGTCGGGCTGAATGATCTCGGGGAAGTCGATCTCCCTGTCGAGGGCTTTGATCTTCTCCAGGGTCTCGGGCTTGACCTCGTACCAAGTGTCGTACCTGAGGGGGTTGAGCCCCGGGCGCCCGTGCATGTCCCTCCGCGCGTCCCCGGCCCTCCCCCACGGGGCGAAGCTGGACGATGCGGCGATGAGGGCGACGCGCCCCTGGGGGGTCTCGAACATGGTGGGGGCCCTCGCTTCTGCAAGGTCCTTCCCGGTCCCGGCGTGGGGGACGCCCGCCTCCTTGAGGTACATCTTGGTACTGAAGAGGCCGCCATAGCTATAGTCGAGGCTGTGGTTGTTGGCTGTGGAGACCATGTCGTATCCCATCCACTTGAGCTCCTCTATGATGGAGGAGTCCGCGCGGGTGTAGGTGCCCCCGGACTGGGCGGCGGGGTAGCAGTCCTCCTCGTAGTCGTGGAGGTTCATCTCGTGGTTGGTGAACGCGAGGTCGGCGGAGCGGATGAGCTCCACCATCTTCATGTACTCGGGCTCTCGGTGGACGCTCATCTTCATCGTGATGAGGGAGTCCCCGGTGGCCACGAGGGTAAGTTTCTTGGTCATGTCGGTGTTACTTGTTCGTGACCGGGATAAGCCTTTCCCGCTACCCAGAGCGTGGAGGCTTCGTGAGCAGTAGGTAGATGATCGACAGGGCTCCACTGATCACCGTAGCAGTTACCCCCTGAACAACCAGGGGCCAACCGGACCCTGACAGGGTGTTCGAGACGGTTTCCGATATGTAGCTGACTGCCTCGGGGCTACTCAGATGCATCGTCGGGACGATGAGGTTTGGTACGCTAGGTCCCACAACCTTCATGAGTGCGACTGAGGCGATCCCGGCGAGGGTCCCGATCAATGCCATCCTCAGGAGGGCGAAGCTGAGCAGGTCGAGGTAGCCCCATCCCCTCAATTTTATGAGCCAGACGCTCTTCCTGCTGGAGTGCACTTCCGCAGCTTGGCTCAGCGCAAGGGCGCCCCCGATGAGCAACATCGTCATCCCATAAATGTCGCCAAGCCTCCCGCTGACCGACTGCAGGGCCTCACCCACCATTATCGGCGCGCTCCCGACCCTGAGAATGGTTTTACCCGGGAATAGTTTGTTCAACCCCTCTTCGACCTCCTGGGAATCCGCTGGTGTGGCAGCCTTGACGTAGAACGAGGTGTACAACGGGAGGGGGGCTGATCTCCCGTGCCTCACCTGGCCGAACATCTCGAGCATCCTATCTATATCGATAACCGCGTCGACGTAGCCTGATCCTTGAACGGCCCCAACGATCTGGAAGGAGTAGATTTTCCGATCGTCATACCACTCTTTTGAATCGCTTAGGTTGTAGTATCCGCTCGGACCAACCATTAGACGAAGTGTATCCCCTAGGGATCGGTCCTCACCCCCCTCAAGCCACCAGTTGTTGAGCATAATACCGTCCTCACCCCCATCGATGCACCTTCCGTCGGTGATCTCGTTGAAACCTAGGCTCCAGTCCCGGGCCTTCTCCACCTCGTAACCTATGATATTGCAACCACGACTGTAGGGGCCCGTCAGGTTGAGATAGTCAACCATGGACACGTTCCATCTCTCCGCGATCTGACTCGTCCTCTCCCTCCTGCCCTGGTCATAGCTCGAGTTCCCCCAGAGGATCCCCTGGATCCACTCATCCTTCTCCAGCTCCCACTCCGATCCCAGCTCCGTGTGCCCCCTGTAGGTTATGACCCTGGCCACCGACTCCACTCCGTCCAGCCCCTCCGCCCTCAGGGCGTCCTCCTCCGTGAACAGGTTCCCCCAATCGCCCCAAAAATAGGACCACGCGACGTCCTCGTCGCTCGCCAGATAACAATCGATAAAATTATGGTAGACCCCGTATTGGTCCGGGATCTTCACCTCAAACACGGGCGTGGACCCTCCCTCGTGCAGTGAGGAGAGGCTCCTGGTGGCGTCAGAGACCGGCAACAGGACGGCCGATGAGACGAGGGCTGAGGCGACTAGGAAGACGTGTAACAGGGACCACCCGTACCCCTGCCTGAAGCTCCTGAGGAGCCTACCCCCAATCCGGATAAGCCTCCCCACCTGATCGAATCCCCCAGGCCTAGGGGGCACTGGACAGATCCTCTGCGACCTTTCGGTGGGTGTCTCCCTGCCATCAGGAACCATGTCGGCCTCCTTTCATCCTATCTCAGGTCTGCAATCTTGACGAATCTCGAAAATATTTTGCTGGCCAGCCTCGTCGGCTCCTCGCTGGGATCCCCTTCATCGAGCGTTATACCCCTCTCCCCCGCCTCCGCCGTCAACATGGACCGGCATGAGTCGATCCTGTTGCATGAGCTGCAGTTTCCCTCGTAGAGGTACCAGACCTGGACACCGTTTGCCTCGGAGAAGCTGACTATCGCCGGGACCTGGTGGGCTTGGCTGTAGGCTTCCATGACGCCGTCCTCCAGATTCACCCCCCATATGTCGAGCTTACTGAGGGTAGCCGCCTCCGTGAGGGCCTGGCCCACCTTGGAGTCGATGCCGAGGAGGGCCCGGTTGATGCCCTGCCGCTGGACCCCCAGCCTCCTCGCCATCTCCGCCTGCCGGACGCCGTCCCTGCGCAGCTTCCAGATGCCGAGCTCCCTGCCAGTCAGGTATCCTCCCCCGAACGTCATGCGACCTCACCATGTAGTACGTGTCTGTTTAAATTAAATCTTCGAGTCGTCACTACGGTCCCTCGTGGAAACTGTCTAGGAGGGTGATCTCTCCGGTCCCTGCGTCGTAGATCCCACATCGCTCCATGTCGTGGGTCCAGTACGGAGCCTCCGGGGTCTCTATTACCTTACCGACGGCGACCTTGAAACTGAGCTTGTCACCCGCCTCGTCGAGGGCGTAGACGCCGTTTATGCCGTCGAAGCCCTCAGCCACATCTTGAAAGGCTGCCTCGACCATCCCCGGGTCACTGGAGTCGGCTTCGACGACGGACAGTGCCATGAGCCAGCAGGCGTCGTACATGACTGCGTTGTAGGTTTCCAGGTCGTAGGTGAAGCCCTCCTCGCTCGTGACGACGATCTCCATGACCCTGTCCTCGAGCTCCGCGAACCGGTCCTCATGCCAGGGCATCTCCATGGGGGCGTAGAGGCCGACACGCTCGGCGTAGAGCCCTGCCTCGTCAAAGCATCTTATGTGGTTCGCGCCCTCTGTGGCGAACCACGGCACGCTCTCAAGGTGCTCCAACGCTCTGCCCTGGTACAGGATGGAATAGATTTCCCCGAACCCCAAGCACAGGACGCCGACGTTGTCTCTGCCGTGCTCGTCGATCGCCTCCTTGACCGCCTCGTCTGCGAGCAGGCAGTACTCCGTGAAGTCGGGGTTCTCATCCATGCTCGAGCTGATGACCTCCGGCTGAGGGTAGAGAATCCTCTCATGGATGACGCCGCCAGCCTGCTCGAAGTTCCAGGAGATCTCGGTGTAGTAACCCTCCCAGAAGTCACCGTGACGATCTCTGGAGATCGCCCAGTCGTTCTGGAGGACGACGAGCGCGTCCACGCCTTTACCCTCGATGATCTTGGGTATGAGTTCGGCCTCCGGGATGTCGGGCCTCAGGCCGTAGAAGCCGTCGATGGTGTCTGTGACCCAGGACGTCTTGGTTCCGGGGCTGACGTAGAACATGTCGAGGTCCCGGATGGCGTCTAAGGCTGCTGTGCAATGAAGACTGACGTCGTATCCGATGACCAGCTGGACGCCGAGATCCCTGAAGACGTGGGTGGCTTCAACCACTGCCTCCTCTGTGCCCAGGACGGGGAAGGGCACGAAGTCGAAGCGATAGCGTAGGCCGTTCTCCTCGCAGTAGGCGTTGACGTCCTCCTCGACCACCTCTGTAATGGCGAT
>DATLAV010000231.1:0-30294 GCA_035527235.1 Patescibacteria group bacterium
GCGCCGATGACCGTCGGCAGCACGAGCATGATTAACTTGGGGATGACTATGTCGTAGTCGGGACTCCCGCCGGAGGTCAGGGGGATTTCTATCCCGTTGGTCTCGAAGGCGTAGCGGGCCGCCGCCCCGTTGAAGTAGGAGCAGCAGGTCATGCTGAGGCAGAAGATTGTGGCGAAGACGATGCCCCACTTGACGACCTTGGGATCCTTCATCATGTAGAACCTGGTCAGCGACTGGGGCAGCCCCCACGGGCCTATGCTGGTCACCATAATGTAGGAGAAGAGGCCCCAGAATCCCCAGACCCCAGGAGAGCTCACGAGGCCCGGATCGATGTTAGCGAGGCCCTGGGTGATGTTGCCTATGCCCCCTCCGAAAGAGATTACCATCACGGTGAGGAACAGGGTGCCCAGCGCCATCGCCGTCCCCTGGATGAAGTCGTTCCAGACGCAGGCGATGGTCCCCCCGAAGGCGAGGTAGAAGCCGACGATGGCCGCCGTGATGATGAGGCTCACCGTGTAGTTGAGGCCCATGGTCACGTTGAAGATGTAGGAGACCCCCATGAAGACGGAGACAAGGTAGACCGTCATGAAGACGACGGTGAGGATGGCCGACCAGACGTGCATGAACTTGGACTGATACCTCTCCCTGAAGAAGTCGGGGAGGGTGAGTGCCCCGAGGGCCTCGCTGAAGCTCCTGATCCTCCCCCCGAATAGGAGGAAGGGCAGGAACGCCCCCAGCACCGTGTTACCGATGGCGATCCACATGGTGGCCAGCCCGAAGCGGTAGGCGTAGGCCCCTCCGCCCACCATGAGCACCGAGCTGAAGTAGACGGTGCCGTAGTGGATCCCCAGCAGAATCGGTCCCACGTTCCTCCCCGCCACGTAGTAGTCCTCAATCGTCTGAACCTTCTTAGCAGATAAGTACCCTATCGCAATCAAAATCACCATGTAGAGAGCGAAAACGACACCGAAAATCCAGGTCTGCTCACCGATCATACTCGCTCTACCCCTAAACGCGGTTAGCGAACGGCTCACACATCGGCCGTTCTACCGTACTTAATTTAACATTTTATAAAATTTAGGGGTGAAAAAAGGTACCTGGAGCGTTACCGGCTCACCCGAGCACTCACTTGATGACGGGGTAGCCCGCCTTCTTCCAGGCGTCCATGCCGCCTAGGATGTTGGTGATGCCTTTGCGACCTGCCCTGAGCAGTATGCTGGAGGCGAAGCTGGACCTCGTGCCCGACTTGCATATCACCGCCACCCTCCTCCCCTCGGGCACCTCCTCAAGGCGCCCCTCTAGGAGGCCAACGTAGATGTTGAGGCTGCCCTCGATATACCCTGAGAGCCGCTCCTCCTTGCTCCGGACGTCGAGAACCAGCAGGTTCTCGCCCGCCCCCATTTCCTCCCTGAGTTGCATCACCGTCTTCATCTCTAGCGTCTCCACGGGCAGGGCAGCCTTGTACCATGTGACCATTGTGCCCCCCAGGTAGCCGGTGACGTTATCGTAGCCGAGCCGCACGAGGCTGCGGGAGACGTAGTCCAGGTGGCTCTGGTCCGCCAGCACCAGCAGGATGGGCTTATCGTAGGGGAGCACCCAGCCCCCGGCGCCGAGTCTCTTTAGGGAGAGAGCGTAGGAGCCCTTGATGTGGCCAGCCCCGAACGAGGGCGGGGGGCGGGTGTCCACCACGATCGCGCCTGCATCCACCATCTCCTTGAACTCCCCCGGCTTCATCGTCGGCGGGTTGGGACCACAACCGACGTAGGGGGCGCCCTCAACGTTGAGCGTCTCCATCATGTTGAAGTAGGGGGCGTACTCGTGGTGCTCCTCCACCTTGAAGTCGACGAACTCCTCCCTGCCCTTCTGGAGCACGGGGTTCATCAGCCGTTCAAGGCCCAAGGTGCTGTACTCCCGGTCCGCTATACCTCCACCGCAGACCGAGCCCGAGCCGTGAGCGGGGCAGAGGATCACCTGATCCCCCAGGGGGAGCAGCTTGTTGAAGATGCTGTCGTAGAGGTTCTTCGACCACTCGCGACGGCGCTCGGGGCCAGCGAAGTCCGTCCTGCCGACATCTCCCACAAAGAGGGTGTCCCCGGTGAAGACCATAACGGTGTCCTTCCCCATCGTGAGATCGGTGACAGCATAGGAGGTGCAGCCCGGAGTGTGGCCGGGGGTGTGGATTGCGGTCACCTTCAGGTCGCCTATGCGGAACTCCTGCCCGTCCCCAGCCCTGTTCCCGTACTTGAACTTGGGCCAGGGACCGTGGAAGATCTCGGCACCCGTCAGGTCTGCGAGCTCCAGGGAGCCAATGACGTAGTCCTCGTTGCGGTGGGTCTCGAAGACGTACCTGATCCTCAGCCCCTCCCGTTTCGTAATATCGATGTAGACCTGGCAGTCCCTCTGCGGGTCGACCACCATCGCCTCCCCCTTTGAGCCGACGATGTACGAAAGGTGGGCTACTACGTCCGATTTTATCTTCTCAAAAAACATTTCAGTTGATCTTGGAGCTTGGGACAATAAAATATCTTCGTAAAAAGGGGGTTTGGGCGGTCAGGTGGAGCTGGAGGTGCCCTTCAGGTACTTGTCGAACCAGGCGATGACCCGCCTCATGACGTCTAGCTGGTTCACGGGTTTCCTCCTGACTCCGTGCCCCTCCTCCACGTACCTCACCATCACCGTGTCGACGCCGTGCTTCTTCAGCGCCAGGAACATCTGCTCCGCCTCCACGATGGGGGTATCGTAGTCCTTCTCACCGTGGATGAAAAGCACCGGGGTTCTCACCTTGTCCGCCTGCATTATCGGCGACTGCCTCAGCATCAGCTCCATCTTCTCCCAGGGAAGGCCCCCGATCTCCACCTCGACCCAGGACGCGAGGGCGCCGGCGCCCCACTCGGTGAACAGGTTGCTGATGGAAGAGATACCCACGGCCGCCTTGAAACGGTGGGTCTGGGTCACGATCCAGTTGGTGAGATAGCCACCGTAGCTACCCCCCCAGACCCCTAGCCGCTCGGTGTCGACGAAGCCCCTCGTCTTGATCACGTAGTCCAGGGCTTCAATGTTGTCCCTGTACTCGCCACCCAGCATGTCGCCGACGACAGCGTCGGAGAAAGCCTGGCCGTAGCCCGAACTCCCCCTGTAGTTGACGGCGACCTGGACGTAGCCGTAGGCGGACGGTAGCTGGAGCCCCGTATAAAAGGTGTACCCCCTCATGCCCGAGGGTCCCCCCTTTATACTGAGAAGGGTCGGATACTTCCTGGAAGGGTCGAAGTCCCTGGGCTTGTAGATCCAACCCTGGATCTCCAGGCCGTCGGACGACTCGAAGACGAACTCCTCCGGCATGTCCAGGTGGACCTCGTCCCTGAACCGCTTATTGATCTCGGTGAGCCTGATCTCGTCGGAGCCGTCCAGCCCCGCTGAATAGAGCTCCTCCGGCGTCACTGGGTCGGTGTAAGTGTAGACCATCCTGTCGGCTTTCGAGGCGACGCTGAGCTTGCTGAACCCCCGGTCGACGTCCCGGACCTTGACGACGTTGCCTCCCTCTGGGGAGACGGTGCAGACGGGTATCCTCCCCCAGTCCGACGCGGTGAACATTATCCTTCTCCCGTCGGGGGTCCAGTGGAGGGGGCCATTGCAGGCCCTGTCGAAATCGAAGGTGAGGTCCCTGGGATTACTGCCATCCGAGTTGACGACCCAGACGTGCCTGTCCTCCGGGGTGCTCTCGTTGCTCGTGTCCCCCCGTGTCGTCGCCGTGTAGGCGATCATGGAGCCGTCGGGGGACCAAGCGGGGTAGTACTCTGCTCCTACGGAGTCGGTGATCCTCCTCATCTCCCGGGTCGCCACGTCCACGGCGTAGATGTCCAGGTGCATGTTCAGGTCTGCTTTCCCCGTCCTGTTGGAGACGAAGGCGATCTCCCTGCAGTCCGGCGACCAGGCTATCGAGTGCTCGTCGTAGTCGCCGAATGTAAGCTGCACAGGCCTCTCATTGCCCATCGGGCCGACCACGAAGATGTGCCTCCTCCTCATGTCCGAGTCGCCGTAGAACGCCCTGTAGAGGGCGCGGTCGATCACCTTGATCTTGGCGTCCTTGTCGTACTTCTCCAGGGTCGCGAGGAAGGCGATCTTCGACCCGTCTGGGGCCCACTCGATGGAGTCCCCGACTGTGGAGACGCCGAGGGGGGCGTTGCTGTTCACATACTCGCAGATGACCCTCTTGTCCTTCCCGTCGGGGGACATGACCATGATCTTCTTCCCCTCGTCGCCGCTCTCGACGTACGCTATCTTCACTCCGTCGGGGGACCACCTTGGCAGGCTGCACTTCCCGCTCTCCGTCAGCCTCAAGGACTCGCTGCCGCCCTTCGCCGAGACGATATAGAGGTCGTTCTCCTTCTTGTTCTCCTCAAGCTTCGTCGTCCCCACCAGGTAGACGACCCTCTCTCCGTCCGGCGAGATCTTGGCGTCCCCTATAGAGTTGATTCGCGCGAGGTCGTCGACCGTAAGCAGCCTCTTGTTAGCTCCCATCCACAACAAGCTCCTGTCTGAACACAATGAAATTGGTTCGATTTTCCTAATAACACCTGTGAGCAGGAAGCCCGGGAACACAAGCGTTCCCACCAACTGAAAAAAAGGGGATGGAATCAGGTGCCTCGACCTAGTCCAGAATGGCGCGTCAACATGCTTCATGGCAATCGCAGGAATATGCGCCGCCCTTTACGTAGCTATCCCTAAGCGATGATCTTGCTTCTGAACTCCGCTATACTGCTGTCCACCACGTTGATGGGCAGTCCGACCGTCTCGAACCGATGCTTGCGGCCGTCGACCTCCTCGATGACCATCCTGTATCTCCCTTCGGTTGTGATAGAGCCTATGTTCATGTATTGCAAATCTAGAATCAACTCGTAGCTCTTCCTGAGAAAACCCTTCTCATGGACGAAGAGTAGCTTCCTTCTGGATATTGCGAGCATCCCGCCGAAGCCGTCGAGCTGACCATCATACGACCTCTGGATGCTGTCTCCCCCTTCAAGCCTCTGCCTGGCTAGGTCCATTCCTCTTCTGGAAACCTTCATTCACCTCCAGTTGGCGGTAACGAAAATACACCTTTAAAAGTTGTGGTCCACGCCTCCCTCGCAGGGGGATCCTGTCTCTCTCTTTCACTTTACTTCTCACTCCGTCAGACTTGCATCAGTTTTTTTCCCTGACCACGAGCCATTGGCTTATGTGAAAACCTTTATACGCTGAGACGTTTTGAAACTCTACGCATTTCGGAACCTGAGCCGAGTATAGGTGTACTTTAGAATGAGTGGACATGGCAGGACGGTCATCGACGCCGAAGGGCTGATCCTAGGCCGGATGGCGAGCATCGTCGCTAAGAGGCTCCTCGACGGGGAGCGTATCGACATAGTGAATGCTGAGAGGGCCATCGTCTCGGGGAGGCGCCTCCAGATAATCAAGGAGAGGAAGAAGTTCCTCGTCGTCGGTCGCAGCGGCAGGAAGGGGCCCATTCACTACAGGAAGCCCAACGCCATAGTCCGCAGAACCATCCGGGGCATGCTCCCCCACAGGAAGACCCGGGGGATTGAGGCCTTCGCGAGGCTCAAGGTCCACATCAGCGTCCCCGAGGCGCTGGAGTCCGCTGAGGCGGAGAGCCTGCCTGAAGCCCACGTGGAGAGGCTGAGGGGCCGTTACATGACGGTCGGGGAGATAGCCAAGAACATAGGCTGGAAGGTGTAGAATCGATGTCGTCGAGAAAGAGAGCGCTTCTGACAACGGGCAAGAGGAAGACGAGCAAGGCGAGGGTAGTCATCTCCGAGGGGAAGGGGCGGATCAGGGTCAACAACAAGCCGATCCACCTCTTCCAGCCCGAGATGGCGAAGGAGAAGATCATGGAGTCTATCGCTCTCGCTGGCGAGGCCGCGCAGAACGTCGACATCAAGATCAAGGTCCACGGGGGAGGCTACATGAGTCAGGCCGAGGCGGCCCGGATGGGCATCGCCCAGGGGCTCGTTAAGTGGACCAGGAGCAAGAGGCTGAGGACCACCTACCTCGAGTACGACAGGACGATGCTGGCGGGGGACCCCCGAAGGAAGGAGTCCAAAAAGTTCGGCGGCCCCGGCGCCCGGCGCAGGAAGCAGAAGTCCTACAGGTGACGCGCACATGGTAAGGATGATCTCACCAATCGTGAAGCGGGGGCTCAAGGTCAGGACAGGCAGGGGTTTCTCAATCCAGGAGCTGAAGGAGGCAGAACTCAACCCGGGAGAGGCCAGACATCTGGGGATACCCGTTGACCTCCGCAGGAGCACCAGCTACCCTGAGAACGTCGAGGGACTCAAGGACTGGGTGCGGCAGGCCAAGGCCGAGGGCTTCAGGATCCCCACGGTGAAGCAGTCGTCGAAGGGACAAAGGGGGAGGGCCTTCAGGGGTCTGACGAGCTCGGGCAAGAAGATGAGGGCCCTCAGAAAGGACTAGTTACCTTTCAGCAAGTCGTTTTCTATCAATGGAACTTCGTATGTGCCAGCCTTGCAGTATTTAATAATCTGAAAAAGGAGCTGGATTACACTCACTTCATTTTCTAGCATCAGTCTGTCAGAATATGGGAAAAAGTAGAAAAGGTGGACTCCGAGGAGTCCGTTTTCTCGGCTGACCTACTTCAGCTTGCTGACGGCCTTCTCCATGCGGTCGAAGGCCTCGGTCATGATCCCCATGCTGGAGGCGATGGACATCCTCATGTGCCCCTCGCCGTTTGAGCCAAAGTTGGTGCCTTGGGAAAGGCGGACCCGTGCCTCCTTGAAGAGGAACTCGTCGATCTCGGCGCAGGTCATCCCCCAGTCGAACTTGGGGTACATGAGGTACGTCGCCTCAAGCTTGGGGTATGAGATGCCCATCTCGTCGAGCCTCTTGTAGGCGAGTTCTCTTGTCTTGTGGTAGTGTGTCATTATGTCGCGCCTCCACCAGTCGAGCTTGGTGCTGCACATGACGGGTACGGCGGCCTTGGACAGTGTCGAAGTCCCCCTCATGGCGCCACTCGCCTGCTTCCTGATGTCCGCCATGACCTCCTTATTCGTCGAGCAGAGGTAGCCGATCTGGAGACCGGCGACACAGAAGGTCTTCGAGAAGCCCCAGCTCGTCATGGTGAGGGCCTCGATCTCGGGATTCAGCGAGGCCAGCGTGATGTGCTTCTTGCCGTCGAAGATGATGTCCTCGTGGAGGTCGTCGGAGAAGACCTCGATATTGTGGTCCACGGCGACGTCGGCGATGCCCTTGAGCTCCTCCTCGGTCATCCTCCTGCCGCACGGGTTGTGAGGGTTGCAGACGAAGATGAGCTTGGTCCTCGGGGTGATGAGCTTCTTCAGCTCCTCGATGTCGAACTTGTAGCCCTCCTCGTAGGAGAGGTTCCAGTGGAGTTGCTTGCAGTTGGTGACGTTCACCGCGTTGAAGAAGGGCCCGTACATCGGGTTGGTGACCACGACGTCGTCGCCCTCGTTCGTTGCGTGCCTGAGGGCTACCCACATCCCCGGGGTTACGCCCTGGGTGATCATGATGTCCTCAATTGTGGTGTTCAGCCCGTTGACCCTGTTGATCTTCTCGGACATGGCCGTCCTCGCAGGGATATCTCCGTTGTAGAAGAGGTCCTCGTCCTGCACGGCGTTGAGGAGAGCCTTCTTGATCTCCATCGCTACGGGAAAGTCTGGCTCCGCCAGCCACAGGGGTATGACATCAGGTGGATCCCGGTGCCACTTGCTGCCGGGAGCCGCTACCATGCCCTCGATGGTCGCAGAGTTGAATATATCCTGGTACATCCGTTGTCAACGTGTGGGTTAATCACATCTATATTAAATATTACGTTGAAAGTAGTCCCGGTGGGCAGGGCTACACATCCGGAACAAATATATCTTAGACCCTATTGATTACGGGAAGAAGGGAGACAGATGAGGATACTCCTCTATTTCGACTGGTCCGCAACCCGGAAAGAGCTGAAGGAATGGGAAGACAAGATCAAGGTCGCGTGCGACGAGACTAAGGTAACCTATATGGGCCTCCACGGCTCGATGAACGAGAAGTGGAACTATGTCGGCATGTTCGAGACCGACTCGTTCGACGAGTTCCAAGTGATGGCCCGCAAGGTCCCCAGACCCAAGTATATGACTCATCACATAACAGAGATCCTGATGCAGATCAATCTCGGGTAAAAAACCGATTTTTAATATATCTCAGTTTTCATTATTCCTTCCTCAGGTAGGGAGCATGATGCCACCTACATTAGACGGGCGCCGCGGTCTTCCACTCTGTCCACCTGCACCCTCTGACCCGGGGCCCTCTCCCTGAAGAAGTCGGCTATCTCACCCGCCTCCCCTTTCGGCACCATCGAGAAAGCGACCTCGCCGAACATCGCCATGGAGCAGGGCAGCCCAGCCCCCTCGGCCTCGTCGAGGGCCCTCCTCAGTCGTGGGGTGGTTATCCCGACGTAGTCGGTGAACTTCCTGGAGAGCTCCATGAAGAGATCGGGGCGGAGGTCATCCTTTATCCTGTCAACAAAGGCGCCGCCGAGCTCGTTTATCCTGGCCCTGAGCACGGGGTTTGAGAGCGCCTCCCTCGTCGCCATGGGCCCAAAGTGAAGGTAAGCAACCTCGAGCTCCTCAATCCCCTCGTACCTCTTCGCCTCACCGATCCCGGGAGCCCCCGGTTTGTACAGGACCCCTAAGCCCGCCACGGTGGCGGCGAAGACCGTCCCCAGACCGGTCCTGCACTCGATCTCTGCAATGTGGGCGACCTGGGAGGCCTCGATGTATGACATCCCGAGGTCGAGGGCCTCGTTGAGCGCGAGGGCGAGGCTGATGGCCCCTCCCCCGCTGGAGCCGAAGCCGGCCCCCAGAGGCGTCTCGATGATGTGCCTGACGGCGACGTCGTAGGATTGGTCGGCTTTCCTGAGCATCTTCTCGATGACGTTCTCGGAGACGAAAGCGCCCTCGGTCACCTCGTCGTCGAAGTAGATGGTCGAGGAGGGTTCCTCTGAGGGCTCTACCTGCACCGTGGTGTGAACCCCCTCCGTGATGGAGACCCCTGACCCCCTGGAGCCCTTAAGGAGGGGGTCGTCTGGCTGATCGCAGATCTGGAAGAAACCCGTCAGGTGTCCCGGTGCGAATGCCGAGGCTTCCCTCATGTCCGTCTCTTTAGTGCCCGTGACCTTCTGGATAAGGATTACGCCCTTTCAGTGGAACGAGTGCTCGTCGTCAGGGAACTTGCCGTCTAGGACCTCCTCGATGTACCGCCTGACGGCGCCCGTGATGACCTCGTACAGTTTGACGTAGGGCTTCGAGTGCTTCGGGCTGATCCCTGGGTCCATGCCCAGCATGTCGTTGACGACGAGGACCTGTCCGTCGCAGTGGACCCCCGCCCCGATGCCTACGGTGAGCGCGTTCACGGCCTCGGTGATCTTCTTCGCGAGACTGAGGGGGATACACTCAAGCACTATGGCGAATGCGCCTGCGGCATCGAGTTCAACCGCCTCGGCGAGGATCCTCTCGGCGTCCTCTCTTCTCTTCCCCTGCACTTTGAACTGCTCAGCGGTCTGGGGGAGCAGGCCCAGGTGGCCCATCGCTGGTATGCCCTCCGAGATCAGCGCCCTCACTATCTCGGGCTTGTTTCCCTCGATCTTGACGGCGTGGGCGCCGGCCTCGATGAATCTCCTGGCGTTGGCGAGGGCGTCCTCAGGAGTGTCGTAGGTGTTGATGGGCATGTCGCCTACGATGAATGCGTTCTCAGTCCCCCTGGCTACGGCGGCGGTGTGCCTCATCATGTCGTGCATCGTCACCTCTTTGGTCCCCTCGTATCCGAGGACCACCATGCCCAGGCTGTCCCCGACGAGGATCATGTCGATCCCCGCGGCGTCCTGGATCTTGGCCATCTGGTAGTCGTAGGCGGTGAGCATCGTTACCCTCCTGACCCCCTTCAGCTTCCTTAGCTCTTCTAGCTCCAACTCTTACCCTCCATGAACTTGATTAGCGACACGACTGTGTCGTTCACCGGGGTCGGCACGCCGTGCCTCCTCCCCAGTTCGCAGACCATCCCGTTGAGGAAGTCGATCTCCGTCCTCTTTCCCTTCAATATGTCCTGGCACATCGACGAGATGTTCGAGTACCTCCCGATGACGTCCGTGATCTTCTGGGCCAGGTCCGGCTCGAAGGTGACGCACTCCCTCTCCGCCACCTTGACGCACTCATCGAGGATGGCGTCCCTGACCCCCCTCAGGGAGTCGACGGCTACCTCGTTGTTGGGGACCCTGAAGATGGTCGTGAGGGGGTTGAGGACGCAGTTTAAGGCGAGCTTCCTCCAGATCTCGTAGTCCATCTCCCCTGAGAGACGCACCTCGACGCCGCACGCATCGAAAAGGGCCTTGACATCCCTCCCGACCTCGTCGTCGGGCATGATCGTCTCCCCGATGAGCTTCACATCTATCCTGCTGGGCGCCAGGAACTCGGCCCCCACCGAAGTTATCCCCCTGATCACCCTGACCTCCGGGCCCACGACGCCCCTGACGATCCCCTCGTTGCCCAAGCCGTTCTGGAGGACCAGTATCGTCGTGTCAGGCTTCAGCAGGGCTTTCACCCCCTTGATAGCGCCCTCGGCGTCGTACGCCTTGGTCGTCAGGATTATGAGGGCGTTCTCTGGGATCTCCTCGATCTCCGTCGAGGCGCCCACTCGGAAGACGCCCTCGAACTTCCCCGAGACGGTGAGCCCGTACTCTTTGATGGCGTCGACATGGGATTCCCGCCCGATGAGGGCGACATCCACTCCCCTCGACAGGGCTGCGCCGTAGTAGCTCCCAACGGCCCCCGCCCCCAGGATGAACGCCTTGGAGAAGCTACCGCTCCTACTTGCTGGGCTCAACGTACACTCCCTTCGAGGCCAGTGACTCGAGCCTCTCCTTCATGATGGTCATCGACTCCGAGAGCACCTCCCGGTTGTTGAAGGATGAGACGATCGCCTCCAGTCCCTCCCTGCTTACGCCCTTTAGCCGTTTGACCTCGGAGATGAGCAGGGGCATCGCCCTCACGACGTTGTCGACTATGGTGACTGTGGCGAACTGGGCGGTCCGGGACATCGGGTTGAGGTCCACGGTGATCACCGTCTTCCCCATCTTCACGAGCCCCTCCGTCCTGTCACCGTCCTCAAGGGGCACGAAGACGACGTCGGCCCTGTAGATCCCATCGGGGTCCACCCTCCTCCGGTCGCTGTAGATCTCGTCGATCCTGGCTGAGGCGACCTCCCCCACACCGAGAACCTCCTGGGCCCCGTGCTCCCTGAGCAGCATCTCGATGGCCTCCTCCCTCCCGGGTAACCTGTGGAAGAGGTTGACCTCCATCTTGGCTCCAGAGGCCACCGACAGCTTGACGAGGTCCTCCGGGCAGAGAGCTGCCACGTTCCCGTTGACTGAGAGTATCGGGTGCTCTGCCATCAGGATGGTAGCGGTGGCCGCCGTGATCGCCTTCATCCCGGGCTTCGTGGTCCTCTCGCCTAGGATGTAGTCGAAGGCCTCACCCCTCCCGTGGGCTATGAGCCCCGCGAGGGCGACGACCTTGGTCTCTACCTGATGGGTTATCCTCTCCCTGAGGCGGATGGACTCCGCTCGGGGGTGCTTGTTCTCAACGTGGAACCTGTCCTTCATTTTCTAGTAACCTTCGGACCGTGATTAACGTCTTATCAGCGGAGGGTCATGCGCGTACCCTTTAAGCTTTTTTACGGATAAATTATAGATAAAGTTATTTGGATATTTTAAAAAGGGAAAAAGACGCGGCTGTTTTCGACCCGATTAATCACTTGAACAGCTTTCCGTAGTCGAGCTTCTCGTCCGGGTCGACTGTCGGGGCATCTATCTCGAACAGATCGGTGTACTTCAGGCCTGACCCCGTGTTGAATAGCACGACCCTCTCATCCCTCTCCACCTGTCCGTCGTCCACCATTTTCCTGAGCGCGGCGAGGGTCGCCGATCCCTCGGGGCAGGCGAAGAGTCCCTCGCTCTCCGCCATCAGGCTGACGGCCTCCATGATCTCGTCGTCGCTCACGGCGAGGGCCCGCCCGCTGCTCTCCCTGACCGCTCTCAGCACGAGGAAGTCCCCGAGGGCGTGGGGGACCCGCAGCCCCGCCGCGAGAGTCTCGGCTCCCTCCCAGAAGGTCGACTCCTCCTTCCCCTCCTCGAACGCCTTGGGGATGGGAGCGCAGCCCTCGGCTTGCACGGAGACCATCCGGGGCCTCTCGCTGCCTATCCATCCGAGCTCCTCGAGTTCGTCGAAGACCTTCCACATGCCGATGATGCCGGTGCCGCCGCCCGTCGGGTAGATGATGACGTCGGGGAGCTCCCAGCCCATCTGCTCGGCGACCTCGATCCCCATCGTCTTCTTTCCCTCGACCCTGTAGGGCTCCTTGAGGGTGGAGAGGGGGAACCAGTTCATCTCATCGACCCCCTGGGCGACGAGCCTGCCGCAGTCGCTGATGAGGCCCCTGACGAGGACGACCTTGGCGCCGACGACCTGGCACTCCACCTTGTTCACGTCGGGGGCGTCGACGGGCATGAAGACGTAGCTCTCCATATCCGCCCGGGCGCCGTACGCCGTCATGGCGCCAGCGGCGTTGCCGGCCGACGGAAGGGCGAGCCTAGTTATCCCGAGTTCCTTGGCCTTAGAGACCGCCATGGAGAGCCCCCTCGCCTTGAACGTGCCCGTGGGAATTATCCCCTCGTCCTTAACGTAGAGTTGGGGGACGCCGACCTTGCCTCCCAGCCGTGGGACATGGATGAGGGGTGTCCAGCCCTCGCCCAGGGAGACGACGTTCCCCCTGTCCCTGACGGGGAGGAGCTCCCAGTACCTCCACATCGTCGCCTCCCTCCCCACGAAATCCTCCGGTGAGACAGCGACCTTAACTGCCTCCAGATCATAGCGCGCGAACAGGGGTTTACCGCAGGCGTCGCAAACCGTCTGCACCTTGTCAGCGTCGAACCTCTTACCGCACTTTGAACATTCAAGATGAGTGAGATGGCCCATCCAGTCAAGCCTCCTCTGATAGCCCATACGTCCCCTTATATCTGTGTCTCTTTTCCTCGGGAAAGTCTTTTATCGGCTTCCGGGTTAGGTTTAACCATGCCAAAAAGTTTGGAGAAAGTAGGTGAGATCACCCACTACTTCACCAAGATCGGCGTCGCTGTTGTAAATGTCACCGGCAATATGAAGGTCGGGGACGCCATCGCCATCAAGGGTATGACGACCAACTTCGAGCAGACCGTTGGCTCGATGCAGGTCGATGGAGAGAATATCGATGAGGCGAAGTCGGGCGACGACATCGGAATGAAGGTCGCGGACAGAGTCCGCCAGGGTGACGTGGTCTACCGCCTCGTGGAGTAGGCTTGAACAGCCCCCAACAGTAAGACTTTTATTTCCTCTGCCTGTCTTGAATTTCCACAAGCCTTTCGGAGGCATGAAAATGGGGTATCGCTTTGTTCAGCCCCCAGCTGAGGGGGAGGTATAAATGGGGTATTGTTTTATTAGCTAGCACAAGACCTCATCCCAGAGACAGTGCAGAATGGCCCACCGGGCCCAGCGTAGAACTTTTTGAGAACGACAGGGACGTTTACGGCGTTACCTGTAGTTATGCGACCGAGGGGGCAGCCCGCCATGGTTGAGATGACCGGCGCGAAGGCCTTCGTTAAGAGCCTTGAGCGCGAGGGCGTCGAGACCATGTTCGGCGTAACTGGCGGGGCGCTCCTGCCGATATGCGATGAGCTCTACAGCTCGGACCTCAGGTTCGTCATGGCCCGTCACGAGCAGGGGGCCTCCCACATGGCCGACGGCTACGCACGCGCAAGCGGGAGGGTCGGGGTCTGCATGGCCACGTCGGGACCAGGAGCCACGAACCTGGTGACCGGCATAGCCACCGCGAACATAGACTCGGCGCCGATGGTCGCCTTCACGGGGCAGGTGCCCCAGAGCATGATCGGCACCGACGCCTTCCAGGAGGTAGACATTATAGGTATCACCGCGTCCGCCGCCAAGTACAATATCCAGGTGAGGAGCCCGTCGGAGATCCCCCATGCGGTGAAGTCCGCTTTCTACATCGCCTCGACTGGGCGCCAGGGCGCAGTCCTCGTGGATCTTCCCAAGGACTGTCTGGTCGATTCCGAGGAGATGGTGTTCCCCGACACGGTACATTTCAGGGGGTACAACCTGAACCCTCATCCGAACCCGAGTGAGATGGACTGGGCGGCCACGCTACTGGCGAAGGCGAGGAGGCCTGTCATCCTGGCGGGCGGCGGGGTCATCGCCGCTGACGCCTCGGAGAACCTCATTCAACTCGCGAGCCTGATAATGGCGCCCGTGGCGACCACACTCATGGGGAAGGGCTCGATACCCAACGACCATCCCCTCTGCTCGGGGCTCTGCGGGATGCACGGGACGGGAGCCTCGAACATGCTGATGTCGGAGGCCGACGTCATCCTGGTCGTAGGGGCGAGGATGTCCGACAGGACCACCGCCAAGCTCGACGAGTTCAACCCGGAGGCGAAGGTGGTCCACATCGACATCGACCGCAGCGAGATCGACAAGAACGTCGAGACAGTTACGAGGGTGATCGGCGACGCCAAGCTAGCCCTCCAGGGCATCACGGAGAGGTTGAGCCGGGCGCTGCAGACCTCCTCCAAGAACGAGGAGTGGCTGAAGCGGATGGAACTCTTCAGGAAGCAGTACGAGGTCCCCGAGTACCCTGCGAATCCTCACTTGAGGGCCACGCAGGTGGTGAAGGCCCTGAGGGGCGCCCTCCCAAGGGACGCGCTAGTCACCACGGAGGTGGGCCAGAACCAGATGTGGGCGGCTCTCTACTTCGACGTCTACGGCCCCAGGACCTTCTTCAGCTCGGGGGGCCTGGGCACCATGGGGTGGGGCTTCCCCGCGGCCATCGGCGTCAAGGCGGCCCGACCCGAGGTCCCCGTCGTGGACATCGCAGGCGACGGCAGCTTCGGCATGACCGAGAACAACCTCGCTACCTGTGTCGAGGACGACCTACCCGTCATCGTGGTGGTGCTGAACAACAGGATCCTAGGCATGGTCGCCCAGTGGCAGAGGCTCTTCTACGGCCACAGGTACAAGGCCGTGGAGCTGGGCACCACTCCCGACTTCGTCAAACTCGCCGAGGCCTACGGCGCCGTGGGAGTCAGGCCGACGACGATACCGAACTTCGAGGAGGCCGTGAAGCAGGCGGTGAAGGACAACGTGACGACGGTCATCGACGTGTCCATAGACCCCGAGGAGAACGTCTTCCCCATGGTACCCGCGGGTAGGGGCCTGACGGACATTATCCTAGAGGTGAGATCCGAGGAGAGCACCCCGCCTACGGCGCCAGGAGGCAGGGAGAAGACGGAGATAACCGTGGGGGACTGATTATGAACGAAACGACAATAGCCTTCCTGGTGGAGAACAAGCCCGGGGTCCTCTTCAACGTCTCCAACATGTTCAGGAGGAGGGGCTACAACATCGACAGCATCTCCGTCGGGGCGATTGAGAACCCTGAGCTCGCACGGATGACCGTCACGGTCAAGGCTGACCGGAGGGCCCTCAACCAGATCGTTGAGCAGCTCTCCAAGATGGTCGACGTCGTCAACGTGAAGCGGCTGGACCCGATGCGGACGATCATGCGGGAGATGCTTTTAATCAAGGTGAACACGAACGACCCCATGGCGAGGGAGGAGGTCCTCTACCACGTGAACGCGTACCACGGACTGATACTGAACATAGAGCCCGAGAGCCTCATCGCGGAGGTGACCGGGGAGCCCGGGGTCATCGACGAGTTCATCGTCAAGATCAGCCCGGTAGGCATAGAGGAGATCTCGAGGACGGGGGTCACCGCCCTGGAGAAGGGACATCTAAAGTTGTAGGAGAAAATGAGAATGGTGAAGGTATACCACGATCCGGACATAGACATGGACGTACTGAAGGGGAAGAAGGTGGCCGTCATCGGCTACGGGAGCCAGGGGAGAGCCCAGGCCCTCAACATAAAGGAGTCGGGGGTCGACGTCGTCGTCGGCCTCAGGCCCGGCAAGTCATGGGACAGGGCGGTCGAGGACGGGATGGAGGTGATGACCGTCGTCGAGGCCGCCAAGGCCGGCGACGTGGTGCTCATGCTCATCCCTGACATGGTGCAGCCCGTCGTCTTCAAGGAGGAGGTCTCCTTGGTCATGGGGCCCGGGAAGACCCTCCAGTTCGCCCACGGGTTCAACATCCACTTCGGGCAGATCGAGCCCCCAGAGGGTGTGGACGTCGTCATGGTCGCCCCCAAAGCGCCCGGACCAGAGATGAGGAGGCAGTACGAGGAGGGCTTCGGGGTTCCCGCCCTCGTAGCCGTCAAGCAGGACGCCTCCGGCCACGCCAAGGAGACCGCTCTTGCGATCGCAAAGGCACTCGGGTCCGGCAGGGCGGGGGTCATCGAGACCACGTTCAAGAACGAGACTGAGAGCGACCTCTTCGGGGAGCAGGCGGTCCTCTGCGGGGGGGTCGACCAACTCATCCGCCGGGGCTTCAAGGTGCTCACCGACGCCGGCTACCCGCCGGAGCTCGCGTACTTCGAGGTCTGCAACGAGCTGAAGCTCATCGTCGACCTCATCTACAAGTCGGGCATCAGCGGCATGTACAGGGCCGTCTCGGACACCGCCAAGTACGGCGGCATGGCCATCGGCCCCATGATCATCGACGACTCCGTCGAGGAGAACATGAGGAAGGCGTTGAAGGCCGTGCAGGACGGCAGCTTCGCAAGGCAGTGGATAGGCGAGGCGGAGGCGGGGCTCAACGAGTTCAACAGGCTGCTGCAGGAGTGCACCGACTTGGAGATCGAGAAAGTCGGGAAGAGCGTCCGGCAGATGTCAGGGCTCGAGAAGTAATCCCCTTTTCCCTTCGAGAACCTTCCATTTTTTAAATCTAATCAACTGATCCATTGATGCCATGGTTGATGAGATCGACGACAAGATCATAGGCATCCTGAAGGAGAACTCCCGCGCCACCTACGTCGAGATAGGGAACTCGGTGGGGCTCTCCGAGGGGGCCGTTCGTAACAGGGTGCAGGCCCTCGTGGACCAGGGCGTCATCGAGAGGTTCACCGTCGAGGTCTCCCTCTCCGTGGGGGTGAGGGCCCTCATCATGGCCTCCATTGATCCCGGCACGCCCACTCTGGTCATCTCGGAGACCGTGAAGGCCCTATCGGGCGTCGAGAAGATCTACGAGGTGACGGGGGAGTACGATATCATCACCGTTGTCTCGTCGTACAACATTCAGGGCCTGAACCAGACCATCGAGGGCATCAGGAAGATCGAGGGCGTCGCTAAGACGAACACGATCATCGTTCTGAGGACGGTCTGAAGGTCGTTGAGAGACCCCGGATCGCTTCTATTACCTGTAAATCAACATAATAAATTCGGCAATCGTCGAAACAGTTATAGGCATTTGTCGATGCAGTTGATTTATATGGTTACCAAATCAAACTCTAAACCGATAGCTGCCATAGTTGGCGCGGGCCGGACAAAGTTCGGTGAACTATGGTATCAGAACCCCGAGAAGCTCCTCTTCGACGCCGGGCTCAAGTGTATCGAGTCCGTTGACAGGGGCCTCAGCAGGAACGATCTCCAGGCCTGCTTTTTTGGGAGCTTCCTCTACCAGGCCACCAACAAGCTAGGCCTGATCCCCGGCTACATGTCTAGGGAGCTCGGCCTCAATATCCCCATCTCCATGACGGAGGCCGCATGCGCCTCAGGGGGATCAGCCCTCTACAACGCCTGCATCGCTGTCAGCTCCGGGGTCATGGACACGGTCCTCGTCGGGGGTTTCGAGAAGATGACCGACAGGACTGGGAAGATCGCGGACGACTTGATGTTTGCCGCAGATCCCCACGAGTTCGACGCCGGGTTCATCTTCCCGGGGCTTTACGCTACCATGATGGTCCGCTATCTCTATGACTACGGCTCAGACAGGGAGAAGTGCATGGACTCCATGGCCATGGTCTCATGCAAGAACCATCACCATGCCATGGGGAACAAGTACGCCCACTTCCGCAGGGAGTTTACCGTCGACGCCGTGAACAACTCTTCACTGGTCGCCTCCCCAATTAGGCTGCTCCACTGCTCCCCCGTCTCTGACGGGGCCGCGGCTCTGATCGTGACGAGCCCCGAGAAGGCGCGGGAGCTCACGGACACACCCGTCTATATCGTGGCGAGTCAGCAGGCGACGGACCACGTCTCCCTCTACACCCGTGAGAGCCTGACGTCGATCAAGACGACGAAGCTGGCGTTGGGTGCGGCCCTCTCCCAGGCGGGGCTCACGATGAGCGACATCCCCCTCGCAGAGGTGCACGACTGCTTCACCATCGAGGAGATACTCTTCCTTGAGGACTCGGGCTACTACAAGACCGGGGAGGCTTGGAAGGGCGTCTACGAGAGCTACGAGTCCTACAAGGGTTCAAAGCACATCCCCTACGTCAACGGCGGCCACGAGCTCATCGTCAACCCTGGCGGGGGCCTCAAGGCGGACGGCCACCCCGTGGGTGCCACCGGTGTCAGGCAGGCCTACGAGAGCTTCAAGCAGCTGCGTGGCGAGGCCGGGGACTGTCAGGTCGACGTCGACGGTCCCATCGAGACCGCGCTCTGCCACAACATCGGCGGGACGGGGGGCATCTGCATCGCCCATATCCTGAGGAGGGATAACTGATGAGCGAACCCATCGCAAGGCGCAAGATGCTGGTCGACTACAGGATCGTCGCCACAAGGTGCCAGGACTGCGGAGCGGTCTACTTCCCACCCAAATCGTTCTGCGACAAGGAGGGGAGGGGGAGCACCATGGAGGACGTCTACTACTTCTACGACAAGGGGAAATTCCTCTCGGGGACGACGATCAACGTTCCCTCGAACAAGTTCAGCGACTATGGGGCCTTCGTCTCGGGGATCGTCCAGTTCAAGGGGTTCAACGTCCCGGGGAGGATCACCGACTACGAGCCGCCCGCTGAGGGCGTTGATGTCACGGAGTTCATAGACAGGGAGGTAGTGCCCCGGTTCCGCCGGAACTACATGGACGGCGAGGACGGCCTCGTCTACTACTCAAGCCTCAGCTTCAGCTTCGCCGACAAGTACTACCCGTACCAGGAGTACAAGGTTATTGAGCCCGAGACGGAGAGCGACAAGCCGGGCATCGTCGGTTACGGCACGTATATCCCCAAGTACAGGATAAAGAACGAGGGGCGGGGCATCCTCGGTGTCACAGAACGATCCCTACCTTTCCTCGACGAGGACACGACGACGTTCTCCGTGGAGACCGGGAAGAGGGCCCTCATCCACGCCGCTGTTGACAGCCACCTGGTCAAGAAGTGCTTCGTGGGCTCGGAGTCGCCGACCTACGCCGTGAAGCCCGTGATGACCACGGTCGCCCAGGCCCTAGAGATCGGTGAGAAGCTGGAGGACGGCTTCTTCTCGGGGGGCGTCGACACCCAGTTCGCCTGCAAGGCGGCCTCGGACCTGTTCGTCGACGCCGCGGCCCTTGTCAACTATCCGGTCTTCGACGGCGA
Source organism: Patescibacteria group bacterium (assembly GCA_035527235.1). Taxonomy (GTDB): domain Archaea; phylum Thermoproteota; class Bathyarchaeia; order TCS64; family TCS64; genus BS750m-G28. Next base: position 19,576 of record DATLAV010000231.1, read on the forward strand.
CTACGTGATGGTCATCGGCGCGGACAACTCCCAGGCGGCGCCTGGGGACGCCCTCGACTACACAGTCGGAGCCGGTGGGACGGCCTACATCTTCGGGAAGAGGGATGTGATAGCGACGATGGACGCCTATGTCGCTTATACCTCGGACACCCCCGACTTCTACAGGAGAGAGGGTCAGAAGTACCCGAGGCACGGCGGCAGGTTCACCGGGGAGCCGGCGTACTACAAGCACGTGAACACGGCGATGGCTGCGATCATGAAGAAGGTGGGGCTGTCTCCCGCTGACATCGACCACGTTGTCTGCCACTCGCCTAACGGGGTGTTCCCGGCTAGGGCGGCGAGGGCGGGGGGCTTCGAGCCCAAGCAGGTTCAGGAGAGCCTTGTGGTGCAGAAGATCGGCAACCTCTACTCGGGCTCCAGCCTGACGGGCCTCTCGGCGGTGCTGGACATCTCCAAGCCTGGCGACAGGATACTGATGGTGAGCTACGGGTCGGGTGCAGGCAGCGACGCCTACCTCTTCACGGTCACGGACCTGATAACCGAGAAGAGGAAGAGGCAGGTCCCCATCCGGGACCAGATCGAGAGCCCGCACAAGGAGTACGTCGACTACACCACCTACCGCAGGTTCAAGGAGATGAGCTGATCTCCCCCTTTTCTTTAGAAGACTTTATTTTCGTTCACCATAATACCCAAGGGATACTCCAATGTGTATGTTAACAGCCTACGTGGGTGACAGGCCAATTGCACCCCTCATGTTGAGGGCGACCCAGCTCCAGGAGCCCTTCGGCGGGGCCCACGCCACCGGGATGGCGGTCATCGACGGCGGCTCCATCAGGATCGAGAAGGACTTCGGGCACATCTCAAGGGTTATGAGCACGACGGAGATCGAGACCCTTAAGGGGACGACGGGTATCGCCCACACCCGGTACAGCGGGAAGCTGATGCGGGACCCGAGGCACAACACGAAGGAGAAGGCTCACCCCTACATCGACGACACGGGGAAGATCGTCCTGATGCATAACGGTGACTTCAACAATTACCAGGAGCTCTGGGACGAGTTGAAGAGCAGCCACACGTTCAGGTCGTACTCGGAGGATGTCGACGACATCACCGACAGCGAGGTGACCGTCCATATGCTCAGCGACCGCCTGGCCGAGGGGATGACAATGGAGGAGGGGCTGAGGAACGTCGCAAGGAGGCTCAAGGGGACCTTCCTGCTCTGTGTCATCACCGTCGATCAGCCCGAGACCGTCTGGATAGCCAACTGGCACCAGCGCTGCGTCGTGGGCGTTGGCGAGGACGAGGCGATGTTCTGTAGCAGCCATATAGGCTTCCACGAGGTCGAGGACGGCTTCAGGATCTTCGAGCCGCCCAAGAACTCCATAATAAAGTTGACCCGGGGGAAGGTCGAGATATCTCCCATGGACCCTGAACGGGTGGTTCCCAACCTGGAGGTCGACAAATGCGAGCTCGGGGGGAGGATACTGGACATGCTGAAGAAGGGCACCGAGCTGGACTACAAGGTGATGGAGCGTGCCCTCAACAAGGACGGGATGGCTCAGGCCCTCGGCATCGGCCAGGAGAGGTACCGCGAGTACATGAGGGAGGGCGTCAGTATAGTGAACCCCCTCATACAGACCTTGGAGATGCTACTGAGGAAGGGCTACATCGAGGAGCGCATCGACATGAGGGCCGAGGGTGGAGTCGAGGACACGCCGAGGTACAGCTACTCCCTTGCGTGAATTCATAAACTTTAAATATTTTAGGTAAGCCTAAATTTTGATACACCTTGAGCAGCGAGAGCACCGAAGAGTACCTTGAGGCCATCTACGCATTCAACGAGAACGGGGAGCTGGCCAAGAACTCAGAGCTGGCGAAGAGGCTACGGGTCTCGCCGCCTAGCGTGACACAGATGATACAGAAACTGTCAGAGGACGGCCTAGTCGAATACCAGCCCTACAAGGGGGCCGCCCTTACCGGGAGGGGCATGGCCCACGCCCGCAAGGTGGTGAGGAAGCACCGCCTCCTCGAGAGGTTCCTCCATGACGTCTTAAAGTTGAACGGGAGCAAGGTCCACAACGAGGCGTGTAGGCTCGAGCATAGCCTCTCAGACGAGACCACCGCCGCACTCTGCAAATCCTTAGAGAACCCGGATACGTGCCCGGACGACGAGAGGCCGATACCCCTCTGCACCCTTGACGTTGAGGACTGCGAGGAGTGCGAGGAGAAGCGGTCGGAGAACCCAAAGCTTCTCGCAGAGCTCTCCAATCTGAAGCCCGGTGAAGAGGGCGTAGTGGCCTTCGTCAGGGGGGGCACCAAGGCCTGTCAGAGGCTCTTGGACATGGGACTGACAAGGGGAACCAATGTGAGGGTACTGAACGCGGCGCCCTTCCAAGGCCCCATCGAGGTCCAGGTGAGGGGGACCAACCTCGCCCTCGGTAGAGGCCTCGCGGGCCAAGTGTTCATAGAGATAAAGGACGGCTCGTTAGAGAAGCGCGTCCACCCCCATGGACCACACCACGAGCGCGGGAGAAGGGGATGGCGCAGGTAGGTTCGGGGAAGCTTACCGTAGCCCTCGCAGGCAACGCGAACGTCGGCAAGAGCGTAATTTTCAATCAGCTAACGGGCCTCCATCAGCACGTGGGCAACTGGCCGGGGAAGACGGTTGAAAGGGCCGAGGGCACGCTGAGCTTCGGCGGCAAGACCATCGACGTTGTGGACCTCCCGGGCATCTATAGCCTCTCCACCTACAGCATAGAGGAGCTGGTGAGCCGCGAGTACATCGCCGTGGAGCACCCCGACGTCCTTATCAACGTAATCGACGCGTCAGCCCTTGAGAGGAACCTCTTCTTCACCATCCAGCTCCTAGAGCTCGAGCCCCATATGATCATAGCCCTCAACCAGATAGACCTGGCAGAGAAGAAGGGGATCAAGATTGACGTTGAGAGGCTTGCTGAGCTTCTAGGTGTCCCGATAGTCCCGACGATAGCCGTAAAGAACGTCGGGGTCCAGGAGCTCGTGAGCAAGGCTATCGAGGTCGCAGGTGGCGATGAGCCGTCGAGGCCCCTCCTCTTCGGACCGGAGGTGGAGGCGAAGGTCGAATCCGTGGTGGAGTCTCTGGGGGGGATTGATACCCCCTATCCTAAGCGCTGGGTTGCCTTGAAGCTGCTCGAGGGCGATAATGAGATGGGCGCGACCATCTACTCCCAGATTCCGGGGCTCCGGGAGACGGTCGAGAGCCTGAGCAGGGAGGTCGAGGAGCTCCACGGGCACGACGCCGCCAGCGTCATAGCCTCCGAGAGGTACACGCTGGCGAACACGATCTCGGCGGAGGTATCGTCTTTCATAGATCCGAGCAGGGGTCTCGGGGATCACCTTGAGGAGTTGACATCGCACCCTGTTCTGGGCTACGTCTTCATGGTCCTATCGATCATTGGGGTTTTCCTCTCCATATTTATGCTGGGTGACTGGGTCACGGGTCAGCTGGACGGATTTTTTGGGGTCTTGAAGATGAGCTACTTCTCTTTTTTCGGGACCGGGGTGTTCACCATCTTCTTGTGGGATGGGGTGATCGACGGATTCCTTGGCGGCCTCAACATTGCCCTGCCCTACATCATACCCTTCTATCTCGTCCTCTCCCTGCTCGAGGACTCGGGGTACCTCGCCCGGATCGCCTTCCTCATGGACGCCGCCATGCACAGGATCGGGCTGCACGGGAAGGGATTCATCCCCATCATGCTGGGCTTCGGGTGCAACGTCCCCGCATGCCTCGGATGCAGGATCATGGAGACGGAGCGGGAGAGGCTGATATGCGCCTTCGTCGCCAGCCTGGTGCCCTGCGCCGCTCGTAGCATAGTCATCATGGGCCTCGTGGCCGAGTACGTCGGCTTCCAGTGGGCCCTTATACTGTACGCCATCGATTTCGTGCTCATCTTCATCTTGGGGAGGATGGCTTTCAAGACGGCGCCTGGTGAGCCGATGGGCTTGATAATGGAGATGCCGGCCTTCAGGATCCCCTCTGCCAAGGTGACCGCCCAGAGGACCTGGTTCAGGGTGAAGGACTTCGTCCACGAAGCCCTGCCCCTCATGGTCGTCGGGAATCTGGTCATCGTCCTCGCGGGGATGACTGGCCTCCTGAACGTCGTGCAGGGGTGGCTCAGCCCCGTGACGGTCACATGGCTGGGGCTCCCCGCCATTACGGGGGTGGTGCTCATATTCGGCGTCCTCAGGAAGGAACTGACTCTGTTTCTCCTGGCCTCGATGATGGGGACGACTGACTTTTCCCTGATACTGTCACCCGTCCAGATGTTCGTTTTCGCCTTCGTCGTCATGGTCTACATTCCATGCATAGCGACGATAGCGGTCCTCGTCAAGGAGTTTGGCTACAGGAGAGCCACCTACATAACCCTCGCGGAGATAGTTCTAGCGGTGGTTCTAGGGGGCGTAATATACAGGGTACTGCTCCTGTTGGGGTTGCCGTGAGAGGGGAGACTAGCGCATGAATGAGAGAAGAGAGGGTTTCGGAGAGGAGTACCCGAGGGGGGACCTCATGCAGGGTTTGATGCTGGTCATTTTCCTGGCGATCTGGGGTCTCGACTCCTTCGTTTTCAAGGTCACCTTGTACGGGGGCGTTATTCGACCTCCTGTAAGGTTGGTAATAGCGACGCTGCTCTTTTTGGGTGCCGTCCCCCTTGGACTGGACTCCCATAGACTCGTCTTCGATGCACCTCCCGAGGAACCGAAGGTGATAGACGAGGGGGTCTTCGGAGTCGTACGCCACCCCATGTACCTGAGTATAATGCTGATCTACCTGGGGCTCGTCACTGCGACCGGATCTCTGGCCTCCTTAATCCTGTTAGTTGGAGTCTTCATTATCTACGACAGGCTGGCGGACTACGAGGAGGAGGTCCTCATCAGCATCTTCAAGGATGAGTACGAGGTATATCGTGAGAGGGTGCCGAAATGGGTGCCCTTCTTAAAGAATTGAGATGGCATAGCCCTCCGTCCGATATCATGCTCCGTTCGTCCTTTTCCTCGATGAGTTAAGCTTATTACGGTCGAAGGTGTTTGATATGCGATTTAAGCTAGCCTAAAAGTGTGATGTGTATTGACTGAAGGAGCGAAATTTCAGACGCAGCAGCAGAAACTGGACGAGCAGGCGGCGCTCATCAAGCGTCAGATGGGCAAGATAAAGCACAAGATAGCGGTGATAAGCGGCAAGGGCGGTGTGGGGAAGAGCCTCGTCACGGTGAACCTCGCGGCAAGCCTCGTCAGGAACGGTAGAGAGGGTAAGGTTGCCATCCTCGACGCGGACCTCACGGGTCCCTGCGTGCCTAAAATGATGGGCCTCAAGGGGGAGACGCTCCAGGTAGGACCCCCCGGTATCTTCCCAGCCATGGGCAAGGACGGCGTCAAGGTCGTCTCCATGGCGTTTCTGCTCCCAAGCGTCGACTCACCGGTGATCTGGCGTGGCCCCCTCAAGATGGGGGTGATCAAGCAGTTCCTCGGTGAGGTCGCCTGGGGCCCCCTGGACTTCCTCCTCGTGGACCTGCCCCCGGGGACCGGGGACGAGAGCCTCAGCATACTGCAGCTCCTCCCGGAAATGGACGGCGTCATCATAGTCACCATCCCCAGCGAGGTCTCCGAGGAAGTCGTGAGGAAGGCGGTCACCTTCGCTAGGAAGATGGAGGTTCCCATACTCGGAATAATCGAGAACATGAGCGGCGTCATCTGCCCCAAGTGCGGGGAGAGGATAGATGTCTTCGGCGTCGGCGGAGGCGAGAGGGTCGCTACTGACATGGGGGTCACCCTACTGGGCAAGATCCCCCTGGATCCACTGGTCTCCGAGGCCATGGACGCTGGAACCCCCTTCGTCGTCGCCCAGCCCGACACGCCGGCGGCGGTAGAGTTCAAGAAGATAGTCGGGAAGATCGAGAGAGTAACGGAGCAATGAAAGATGAAAGTAGCTATAACCTCAACAGGAAACGACCTTGCAAGTGAGATCAGCCCCCACTTCGGGAGATGCCCCACGTTCCTAATCGTGGACCCCGAGACCATGAAGTACGAGGCCGTCCCCAACTCAGCCGTGAGCACAGCTCACGGCGCAGGTATAGGGGCCGCCCAGCTCGTGGCATCCAAAGGTGCCAACGTTGTGCTGACCGGGAACGTCGGCCCCAACGCCTTCTCAGCTCTGTCAGCCTCAGGACTGCAGATCGTGACGGGCGTCTCAGGGACGGTGGAGGACGCGATCCTACGCTTCAAATCAGGGGAGCTCGGGACTACCCGTGGACCTAACGTCGATGGTCACTTCGGCTCCGGAGGCGGTAGAGGGAGGCGCAGGGGATTTTGATGAAATTTATAGTTGAAAGTTTAACGATGAATGTGAGGGGAGAAAGAAATGGTTAAGATCGTTTTCCCAACGTTGGATGACAAGGGTGAGTCCCTGGGGCAGCACTTCGGACGGGTGCCCTACTACGCATGGTTCGAGCTCGATGACGGTAAGGTCGTCGATAAAGGAGTCGCCCCCAACGACAGTGAACACTTCGGGGGCGTCGGCCTCCCGCCTGAACGAATAGGCAGGCTGAATCCCGACGTCATGATCGTGCTCGGAATGGGAAGCAAGGCCATCAGCATGTTCCAGGACATGAAGGTAGCTGTGCTGCAGGCGAAAGGAGCTACGACCGCCGAGAACATCGACTTCTTCGTGAAGGGGGAGCTACAAGAGCTGACAGAGGGCTGCCTCCACGAGCACTAGCACCGAATTCATGCGGGATCAGATGTGAAGATCGCGGTAGCCAGCGGGAAGGGGGGCACAGGGAAGACCTCAGTGGTGGTCAACATGGCCCTCTCCATCGGTAAGGTCCAGGTCCTGGACTGCGACGTGGAGGAGCCCAACGTCCACATACTGCTCAGGCCCACGGTCGGGAAAACCTTCCCCGTAGAGTTGCTAGTGCCCAAGATACTCGAGGAGAGGTGCGACCACTGCGGAGAATGCGCCAGGTTCTGCCAGTTCAACGCCCTCTTCGTGGTAGGCGAGACGGCCCTGGTGTTCCCGGAGCTGTGTCACAGCTGTGGTGGATGCAGCCTCGTCTGCCCGAGGGATGCAATAGTCGAGGAGCCGAGGCAGATAGGCAGGGTCATCAAGGGCAGAGCCGGGGACATAGACCTGGTCTACGGTGAGATCAATGTGGGCGAGGCGCTGGCGGTCCCCATCATAGGCGCCGTCAAGGGCCACATGGACGAGGAGGGCATCGTCATACTCGACTCGGCGCCTGGCTCCGCATGCCCCTTGGTGGAGACCGTCCATGGCGTTGACTACTGTATGCTGGTGACGGAGCCCACGCCCTTCGGGCTCCACGATCTCAAGGTCGCAGTCGAGGTCGTCCAGATACTCGGCATACCTATGGGCGTCGTCGTGAACTTCGCCGGTATAGGGGATCGGGGCGTCTATGACTACTGCGAGGAGAAGGGGATCCCCATCATGATGGAGATACCCTACGACCGCAGGATAGCCGAGCTGTACTCGAAGGGGATTCCCTTCGTGACCGCGATGCCCGAGTGGAAGAAGAGGTTCTCAGATCTAGTTGGGAAGATCGGCGAGGTGGTCGGCCAATGAGAAAGATGACCATCCTGAGTGGGAAGGGCGGGACCGGTAAGACGACGATCACGGCCTCCTTTGCCGCCCTCTCTTCAAACACTGTCTTCGCTGACTGCGACGTCGACGCCTCCAACCTCCACCTGCTTCTCAAGCCCGATGTCCGTGAGACCATCGATTTCAAGGGCCTCAAGCTTGCGGTTATAAACCCCGAGAAGTGCATACAGTGCGGGCTCTGCGAGGAGAGATGCCGCTTCGACGCCATCCACGACTTCAAGGTCGACGTGATCCACTGCGAGGGGTGCAAGGTCTGCGTCCAGATCTGCCCTGTAAAGGCCATCGACTTCGTGGACCGGATCTGCGGCTACGCCTACATCTCGGAGACAAGGTACGGCCCCTTGAGCCACGCTAATCTCATCCCCGGCATGGAGAACTCGGGGAAGCTCGTCTCACTTGTCAGGGAGAACGCGAAGAAGCTCGCCGAGGAGAGGGGATCTGATCTGGTGCTGGTCGACGGCCCGCCGGGGATCGGGTGCTCGGTCATCGCGTCCCTCGCCGACATCGATAAGGGCCTCGTGGTCGTGGAGCCGACTCTCTCGGGGATCCATGACCTGAAGAGGGCCCTCCAGCTCTTGGAGCACTTTAGTGTGGAGCCCCTCGTCTGCGTAAATAAGCACGATATCAACGATGAGAACACGGCGGAGATCCAGGCTTTCTGCGATCGGAACGGGATCGACGTCGTCGGTCTCATCCCCTTCGACCCGGTGGTCACGGAGGCGATGGTGGCGGGTCAGCCCGTTGTCGAGTTCTCCCCGGACTGCAAAGCGTCCAAGGCGATAGAGGAAACCTGGGGCAGAGTGAAGGCCCATCTGGACGCTTGAATAAGTCCTCTACATGGTTTTGAGTTCAGCGTTCACCCTGGCTCCTGAAGAAATTAAAAAAGAATGTAGGGGATCCTTTTCTCACTACGATTTTTTGAAGAGTAGGTCTTTTGCGAACAGTGTTATCAGGATAACCGCAGCAATGACGTAGAACGCCATCTGTGCCTCTGGTGGGTTCGGCGTGATTCCCAGCAGGAACTGGGCTCGTCCGATGAAGAGAGAGTACCTGGTCAGGACCGTGTACCCGTAGGCAGCACCGAAGCCAGCCATCATTGTGTAGCGGGCTATCTTCTCGATGTAGTTCATGGGGGCTTTATCCCGTGCCGGGCCTGTGAACCAGAAGTAGAGCAGCACGCAGGGCACCATGATAGCTATCAATGTGTTGTTGAAGCTCTGCAGTAGGTCGCCGGGGACCCAGAGTGAGAGCCTGGACTGTGCCATGATCTGTTGCAGGAACTGGGTGAATATCACCGTCCTGAGCGCCATGCCGATTCCAGTACCGACGATGATGGCGAGGGTCCAGCGGTAGGCGAAGAAGTACTGCTTCGTGAACCTCGCGTACCACAGGAGGCCGAAGAATAGAGCGATTACATACAATAGCATCTGGGTCCCTGATAGTGACCACTTGCCCACCCACTGGTCTCGAAGGTAGTCTAGGTTGAAGGCTACAGCGTAGCCCACCGAGACTCCGGCGAATATGTGCTCCGCTAATCGGAACCAGGGGTTCTCACCGTACAGAAAGCTGTATATCGCTAGGGTGAAGAAGACCGCCGTCCAGATAGCTATGATTTCCCACAAGGTTGCCATTCTAGTTTGCCTCCTTTCCTCTAGATGCGAAGTATGCTACGTTCCCTAACACTACTAGCAGAACCACCAGTAGGTGGGACATCGACACGGCGTCTAGACCGGCTACAGCCAACCCTGGCCTACTCAGTAGTAGCTCGTATTCGCCGCTAGCTGTGAGACCCGGCATGAGGGCTGAAAGTTGGCCGGATGCTAGGTAGGGCGCCATGCCCGGGACCGACACACCGATGCAGCCAACTATGAAGGGCACTCCGAAGGGGTCGTTCCATTGGCGAAGCCACTCGGGTAGGCCTGGCGTTCCGGTTTCTATGGTTATCACTAGATCTACGTCATCAGCTGTACGTATGTCGGCCATGATGGGCAGGTCGGACAGAGGTCTGTTCTCGAGGTAGTCTCGGGGCGTCTGACTCCACATGTCGGTGGCTATAGCAGCCATGCCTGTCTCTGATCCCGGTACCCAGCCCAGCTCTACCCAGTCTTCCCCGTACACAACGTTGTACTTCTCAGCAGGGTCGATTTGGGTCAATAGCGTGTCGAAAACGAGGGGCCCCTGGTTCCAGAAGGCCAATACAACGATCTTCCAGTTTCTCGCTTGGCAGTTGTCCCAGAGGTGATGCATCGTAGCTACGGTCATTGGGTAGAGCTCGGGCATCCCCGAGACTCCATAGTCCATACTTACGATTATGACGCTGTCGTCGGGTATGGCCTCGATGTAGGCGTACCAGCTTTTAGACTCCCTGCCTATAGGAACGGGCAGACCCAGAGGGTAATAGAGCGGGAATAGGACGAAAATCCAAGCCGCCAGGTAGATGTACCGGCGGTCGATGTTCTGCATCTTATCAAGGATGGACATCTTAATCCTCGCCTCCTCCTCTGAGGTAGCCGCGCTCGATTCCCATGAGAGTCCTCACGGCGAGAGCTATGGCGCCTAGGGCGGCACCTATCATCACGCCTCTTCTAGTAGCTAAGTTCGGGACGTCGAAGATCCAGTTCTTCCATGTGACTAGGAAGGGCAGTGAGGAAGTGAACAAGGGCGCATTTGACATCATGACGATTGTACCGGAGACCAGAACGAATGCTGCATCCCAGTTCCTAGCCCTGAATGCTCTGTAAGCAGCGGAGGTGATGAAGAAGGCTAGTATGCTGTACATCGTTCCCCCTAAGGGATTCAGTATGTTGTTGAACATGAACAGGTACTGGGCGTTAGCGAAGCCGAGGCCGAAGCCTTCTAGTGGGAAACCCACTATCGCCATAAAGACCATGAACACGATCAGTACGGCGCTGTAAGGCCAGTTTTCGCCTCGCCTCTGGATCCTCTTGCCATGGACCTGGCCGAGGGATATGACGCCGACGAAGACGGCCATGTTGACGACGAGCAACATCCAGTCTCTCATCGTGGCCGATGCGGAGTCAATCACGGGTATGTTGAGATAGTAGGGG
>DATLAV010000232.1:0-20235 GCA_035527235.1 Patescibacteria group bacterium
AGCTGGAAAAGACAGCCTATAAGATAAGAGACGCCTTACTTCACGTTAACGGAAACTAGCTCATTTTATGCACTTTCATTATCAACAATAATTCTAGTTAAAACAACAGTATACCACTAACCTTCATCCGTATGAGGTCATGAGAGCATGGAGATAATCTCGTTCACGTGGTTCTTCGTGTTCCTCAGATACCCGTAGACGTTGTCTCCTTTCCCCGTCAGCCTGTAGTAGACGCTGGTCCTGCCGTCGTTCAGGTGCCCGGCGTCGACCTCCTCGATGATTCCGTGGCTCATCAGGGCGCCCATCATCCCCTTCAGCGGCTTGTAGGCTACGTTCACCTCCCGCATGATCTGGGTGACCCTGTAATCACCGTTCTTGATAGAGTGGAGGATGTCGAAGTAGATGTCCAGCTTCGTCCTCCGCTTAGAAACCAGTTGAACCAACATCTACACCGTCATGCACGGATCTACAACCGGTTGAAGTCCATCAGGCTAAGGATGGACAGCTCGATCTCCAGGCTGTCAATCATCTTCTTCAGCAGGGAGACGTACCTCTCGCTCGTAACCTGCTCTATTCTGAATAGAGTTTCTATGTCGTGGCTTGTGCTTTCCATGTCCTCTATGTCGTACAGTATCTTGGCCATCAGTCCTAGGACCTTCCGATCAACGGTGGAGACCTCCTCGGGCTCTAGCTGATAAAGGTCTAGCAGTGGGTCGTCCTTCCTCATTATTGTCTCACCTATGGGCGATAATCCTAATCATCATGTATGATCGAACGTGCTCAAGTTAAGATTAGCTGTTAACCTGATGTCACGTTGCTATAAAAATATCAAGTCCACGAGGATCTCATTTACACTCTTAGATCTGAGCGGAAGAAGCTAGGAAACGTTTTTTGAAAGTGTTTATCCATTTCAGAGCTTAATTTCTAAGTCTTTGTTAATTTTCCGACTCGTTCAAGGACATTTAGGCCCTGAAAACCCTATTTAGAGCCAACTTCTATTTTTATACTGTACGTGGCGCTTGAACATTAATCGTGACCGAAACAGGCGCTCCCCCCACCCTAATCAGTCATAATCGTGCGGAAATCGTAAATGGCTGAAGGGGGCTAGTTTACCCCATGCGGGAGCACGAGGAGAGACTGAGGGCCATCATAGAGGAGAGGAGCATAGACGCGGAGCACCTTTCCTTAGACCACTCTTGCCACAGCGTCGCCGAAGCAGCGAGAACCGTGGGGGCCGAACCCGAGGACTTCGTCAAGAGCATCTGCATGGTGGACCGGGACGGCAACGCCGTCGTCGCCATCGTGAAGGGGGAGGACCGGGCGAGCACAAGCCGGGTCGCGAAGGCACTTGGTATCGAGAGGCCCCGGGTCGCCTCCCCCGACGAGATACTGGAGCTCACGGGGTTCCCTGTGGGTGGAATCCCCGGCTTCGGCTTCGACGCCATCTTCCTCGTCGACCCTAGGGTGCTGGAGAAGGAGACGGCCTACCTGGGAGGTGGGTCCGAGTGCTCCCTGGTGAGGATGCCCATCCATGAGCTCGTGAGGGTGAACGGGGGCACCGTGGTCAGAGTCAGGAAATAGCTCTAGTTAATCAGTTACCACCCGTCTATCCTATTGTGCCCCCCTGTACTTATCTTACTTCACCCGACTCAAGATGTGGCTCGATGTAAAAAGTAGAAGAGGGGTAGGCCAGTAGTAGCGCTAAACAGGGTATCCCAGATCCTCGATCGCCTTGCAGAGGAGGTCATGGTACTGCCCGGGCTTCATCTCCATTCCCTTCAGGGCGTCGACGATCTCGCTCCTCACCATGATCTCACTCTTAACTAGGTGGTCCTCGACGAAGGCCTTTATCTCCCCGCCGTGCTCCCTTATAATGGTCGTGGCGACCTTGAGCGCGGCCTCCTTTATCCTGTCGATCTCGTCCTCGATCTCCCGCTTGTTCTCGTCGCTAAAGAGCCCCTGAGAGAGGTAGGTTCCTTCCCGATCTACCGACATCTTCACCATCGGGTTCTTAAGAGCGTAGAGGTTCAACGCCGAGTTCGAGGCGCTGATAAGGTCGCTCATCCGCCCCTCCTCTACGCTTTTCCTCATCTCGAGGTAGATGGCGGTGCTCCCCATTCGGGTGACCACGTCGGCGAAGTGGAACTTGGAGGAGCCGGAGGGTATCAGCTCCGACTGCCTGTGGAAGCTCTTACCGTAGGTGCCGTCTGCGGAGGGCTCTATGGTGACCAGGATGGGCTCCAACCCTACTGCATAGGCTGGGAGCGTGTGACCACCGAACTCGTGGTACGCCGTCTGGAGCTTCATCTCGTCGGTTAGATAGGTGTCGACGGGGGGTCCCTGGAGGAACCGGGTCACCTCCTTGACGAGGAGCTTGTTCGTCAGCCCTCCCTCCATCTCCGCCTTGTAGCTCGTCCTTGAGACAATCTCCTCGATCCTGCCAGCGACGACGCCGTCCATAAGGAAGGAGAGGGTGACGATGTCCACTTCCCCCGGGTCGTGCCCGAACTTGCGGAGGTAGTAGTCGAACAGGGCCCTCCTGCTCTCATCGCGCGGCATCGGGAACCTCACGTGCTTGGAGAACCTCCGCGCGATCTGATGATCGATGTGTCTCATCGAGGTCGCCGAGGTGATGATGATATAGACGGGGTGATCGAAGAACTCGAGCCTGTCGATCTGCCTCCTGAACTCCCCGAGCACGGGCCCCATGTCGGGGTTACCGCGCCCGTACTCATAGCTCATCATCCCGCCGTTCCTGAAGCCCAGCAGCTGCCTGGCGTCGTCGTAGACGATCAACAGGGGATATTCGCCAGCTTTCGATTCACAGGAGTCGAAGAACTCCCTCACGTCGCTGGGGTCTACCCGGGTCTTCCCTAGCATCATGCTCCCGTCGATGGGGAGGTACCCCAGCTTCGCCGCCTCCCTGACGACGCAGTGGAGTCCATGGGTCTTCCCGGCGCCCGTCCGACCCGTGAAGAGTGCCCCGGGCTCGGATCCTACCAGCATCCTCCAGTAGTCGTCCTTGCCCCCCTGTGTGAGCCGTTTCAGGTATCCAAGGTAGTTCACGATGTCGATTAGCTCCTCGCGGATGGCTGAGAATCCGACGAAGTCTTCATGCAGGCTGATGTCTCGCGGCCTGAACTCTCTAAGCTCCATAGAACCACTATACATATGGCGTCAGCTATATAATTTGGCCACGTTTTTACAGAACGGATTTGTTTTGATTGAAAAAGAATCCTCCTAGCGGTATCGGGAGTATCGTTTATTGGAGTTCTAGCGAGGAGGAGGAAAAAAATATCACAAATGTTTCAGAATATATCCATCATATCTTGATTCTTTGGATATTCGTGAATGGTCTCACGTTTCTAGGCGGATAGCTCGTGGAGTCTCTTGATGCTATCTAGCTCCTTCCTCGTCACGCCGTCATCGATGGCCAATCCCTCGTCCAAGCAGACCTCTACCACATACGCGACCTTGTCAACCGCTTTGTAGGAGTGACTGATGAGTCCTCGTCGCCTATCCCCTTGAACATGTCCGGAGACGGGGCCTCACCGAGGACGTACTCCGGCACACCTAGGTGCCTCGCCAACTGGCTAACCTGGTTCTTGTAGAGGTCGAGGAGAAGCTCGACTGGGAAGTCGTCGATCCGTCCTTGACAAACCATCCCATGAAGGACCCGGACCGTTTCGCTGCCTCCACGAGAAGCAGGTTGTTCTTTTCGGTGTACTCCTTCAGTATCTTCCTCCTGAGGATGTGGCGGTTGTTGAACCCGTTCTCGATGTTCTCGGCGATGCCCGCGAACATCCCAAGTATATTCTATATAATTCTATCAAAATATGTTAAAAATAATTTAAATGTAAAATAAAGGAATTTTTTCACACGCCTAATCTGCGACCTTCACCACGATCAGAACGAAGTTCACGTAGGTGGCGGGAACCGGAATGACGTTCGGAATTATCGAAACGACCTCCCCCTCCAGCCTGTTAAGGAACTGCTCCAACCTGCTCTGATCCTTCGTCATACTGATGTCGAAGCGATAGACCCTGTAACCCAATCTCATTTTCACCTCCTTTTTGCTTTATACGATTTACACAGGCTAAGATCCGCCTTTGACACCCTAAAAATATCGTTAATTGGAATAATCACACAGCTAGTTGACGAAGTGCCTGTATGTGCCCTCCCTCAGCTTCCTATAGACAACGTCAAGGACCTCAGGGGGCGCCACCTTGAACGTCGGGAGCTCGCTCTCCCCCTGGGGGGTACGGACGAACCTGCCCTCCTTCCAGAGCCCAACGGCCTCCGACATGAGCGTCCCAGCCATCACCAGCGTCTTTCAGCAGAGAAGCTCATGGGTTTCCCCCCGGTGCACAGGTATCTCCCTCCTCAGGACGATGTCACCTGTGTCGATGTTCGGGTCAATGAAGTGGCACGTGGAGCCGATCGGCACGTCGTAGTAGATAGACCAGGCCACCGAGGCCGAGCCCCTCACCTCGGGCAGGAGCCCAGGATGGCTGTTGAGCATCCCGTCGGTGGGGACCTCGAGGATGCGCTTCCGGAGGATCCGGGTGCCCCCGAGCACGCCGAGGTCGGGCTCCAGCTCTTCAAGGATCTCCCTGCACTGCCTCCTGTTGTGATGGGGGGCCTTGAACCTCTCGACGTCCGAGCCCTCCAGGAGATCGTCGAAGGTCGGGGCGACCATGTGCCCCCTGATCCACTCCAGGAACTTGAGCCTCTCCTCCTTGGCGATAGGGCCGACCTCCTCTATGATTGCCTTCGGGACGTACCCAGCCCCCATGAGCTGAATCAGCATCTCCCTGCCGTAGGGGTGCTCCCCGAGCACCATGAAGACGAACTCTTTGCCCGCCATACCAGAGAACACGCACTCGCACAATATCTAGATAAGGATAGAAACTGAGAACGGGACAGGACGACACGTTTAGAGTCTACGAAACGAGCTACGCGCGTCGGACCTTCTTCAGCTTGACGATCGTTTTACCGTTCTTCGTCTCCTTGTACTGGGTCATTATCCAGCCGTTCTTCTTTACGCATTTGCCCATTGGAGTCGGACCAAAATCGACCGCCAGTAAATATGAGTGATATGGATTATAATCACGTATTAGTAACACACATTCTCCATTCCACAACGTTCACTCACCTTTTGACGTTCCGGGAAAAGCATAAGAGATCAGAGATCAACTCAAGGGGAGGTTCATATCGATGAGAGAAAGCGTGACCATCGCCGGTGTGACTGCCGCCCCCGGTGAAAGAGCCCACGGAACCGTAGCCGTCCACGACCTCTTCGCTGACAACCAGCCCATGGAGATCCCCTTCATCATTTTCAACGGGAGCGAGGACGGACCGAGACTATACATCCAGATCGCCCAGCACCCAAATGAGACCTGGGGCCTGGAAGGCGTCTACAACGTCCTCGCCACACTGGACCCGAGGGAGCTCTCTGGGGTTGTGACGTTCAGCCTTCCCAACCCGGTGGGATTCCGGTTCGCGAGCTACTTCCCGCCCCAGATAACCCACGACATCAACAGGGTCGGACTGGGCGACCCCGAGGGCAGCCTCATGGAGAGGATAGTCAACTCCTGGTGGGTCAACTTCGTCGAGGGCAAAGCGGACTATGTCATCGACATCCACGGAGTACCCCAGGAGACCTTCGTCTACTACGAGGCCCACGGTGTCTCCCCCGGTGTGCCCGAGGAGGTTGGTGAGAAGTCGGAGAGGATAGCCCTCCTCTACAGCGCAAAATCCGTGCAGAAGCAGATGGGCGCCTACGGCGGCGGCAGTAGCTTCCGGGGGGCGTGCGTCGACAACGGCATACCCGCCATCGTGCCCGAGGTTGCAGTTGATGGGGCGTCCATCACGGAGCGTGGGATCAGGAACACCATGGTGGACCTCGGCATGATTAAGGGAAAGATCGAGCTGCCTCCCGTTCAGTACGTCCTCAGCTGGACGACCGACCGGAAAGCGTCCACGGTCAGCTGCAGCAGGCCGGGATGCCTCATCCCCAAGGTGAGCACCGGCGATATCGTCGAGAAAGGGGACGAGATCGGCATCATCTACAGCCCCCGAACCTTCGAGACGTTGGAGACACTCAAGGCCCACAGAAGCGGCTACGTCACATCGATACGCAACTACCCGGTGAAGAGCGCGGGCGAATCCGTCGCCTCGATACTGGAGATACTCGAGGTCAAGAAGAACAGGTGATCTTCACACACCCTTTTTCCCTTTACGGTGATTCGCTCATTATCGCGAGCGTGATTTCATATATCCCGAGCGACAGGTTGTAATTGGTGATCGGATGTGCCTTCCTTCAAGTTCCACTTCAAGGAGATCGACATGGTGATCTATCTCCCCAGCCACGGGAACGACGGTAGAAAATATGAAAAGTATGGTGTCGACTTCTACGACCGGAAGGGGGGAAGCGAACAATCGGGGAGGAAGGTGAATCTGGGCGAAGTCCTCTCTGATCCAAAGATCGCAAAGAAGTACCCGCACACCATCGGATTCTTTCTCGCCTCCTCGGGGAGGGGGGCTTCATGGAAACCGGACTACCTGAGGGTGAAGAAGGTCAAGAGCAAGAAAGGGTTCCACAGCTACCTGAAGGAGCTCGGGCTCTGAGCGAGCACAGTCATCCTTGGAGAACCTGCGAATCATAATATCAGCCTAATACCCGAATAATCCCGTTATCGTTTTTTCCGACCAAGCTCCAATCGCGATACGGCGGTACCGAGTTCAATGTATCAGAACCCCCTATCCAGAGGCCTATGTCATCACTACCTTCCCGACTGCGATCATCCTTAAGGGGCGAAGCTCAGCTCTGTCCCAAGGCAATCCGTCTTTCTATAGGATCATCCGAAGCTCTCCAAGCCCCTTTAGTTAATATCGGATATTACACCGGCTAATACCAAGAGTGATTGAGTTTCTGGATCCCCGTATTTTCGGTGATTGAAATCCCTATGAGCTTAAAGGAAAGTAGAAAGACGAGGCCAAACGAGGATAAGCTCAGCCTTTCGGAGCTCGCGTTCTTCCTGCTGATACAGGTGAGCCTCTTCACCCTTGCCCTAACTTTGATGACCAGGCTGGGATGACCCCTTTTTAGAGTCACGTATGGGAGCTCTTCTCGTACCTATCATCTTTTCCGATCAACAGTAAGGCAATTGCAGCCGTCGAGATGAGCACGGCCGAGACTGACTGGAGGGTGAACGCCGGGCCGACCCCATCGTAGATGTATCCGAGGGAGGGGGAGGCGATCATTCCGCCGACGTTCTCCGCCTCTGAGTAGAGCCCCATGACCATACCAGTCCTCCCCTCCGGCATGATGGCCATGAGATGGATCATCATGCTCATGTTCGCCGCGGCCATCACGACACCCTGCAGCCCCCCTAGGACGTAGAGCGCGACGATGCCCGAGAAGTAGGTCATACCCAGGTAGCTCAGGGCGAGCAGGACGACGCTGGAGACGATGATACGCTTGCTACCGAGCCTGTCGTTCAGCTCCCCAAGGAAGGCCTGGGAGACGGCACTAGCGATCCTGAGGACGCCCATGTAGGCCCCTATCTCCGCCTCCGACGCGTTGAAGTTGGGGCTCTCGTTCAGGTAGATGGGAAGGAAGTGCTGCCGGAGGAGTTGGTTGAACATGTACAGCCCCCTCACGGTGAAGATGCTCAGGATCGGCCTGGTCATCAGGCTGGCATCCCCCGCCTCACCCTCCTCCGCCTCCCCGCCGTTGACCTCCTCATCGGACCTCATCACGAGGACCGCCCCGAGGCTTATGACGCCGATGCCAGCCGAGATGAAGAAGGGGAGGTCGTATCCGAAGGAAGACGTCACGAAGCCGCCGATGAAGGGTGCGAGTATCCCCCCCGCGGAGATGATCGACAGGTAGCGCCCGTAGGCCCTCCCTCTCTGGGAGGTGGGGAGGAACTCGGCGGTTAACGCCTTCACGGACACCGCGTACGTGGACATCACAGAGGAGCTGACGAACGCGAGGACGGCAAAGTGCCAGATGCTACTGGCATAGGGATAGGAGGCGTAGATGACGGTGGAGGTCACAACCGCGAAGATGATCATGTACTTCTTCCTTACGCGGTCAGCTATGATGCCTGAGAGGGGCTCGAATATGAACCACCCGAGCATCCCCGCCGTCCCCAGGAGCCCGATCTGGGTGATCGAGAGCCCCTGCCTCCTGATGAACAGCGCCATGATGGGGGATATGATCCCGCCCCTGAAGCTCTGGGTGATCTGAACGATCATCAGAAGCCTGAGGGACTCCGGCTTACCTTCTCTCAAGAATGTTCCTTCTTACCCTGACTGAGGAGATTTAATAACTTTGGCTCGGAGCGATGACACTGAATACTTCAAGTTATTAAAAGAAAAAGACGTGAATCTTGAATAATTAAGGATTCAGAAACAGTATCGTAGAGACATGACAACTATTAATACATATCATAAAACGACAACTGTTAATATATCTTAAGTATTACACCACGGAGCACATGCTGGGAATAGGGAAAAATAAGACGCACACAAATTTTGAGGAAGAATTAGTCGAGACGATAGAGGAGACAGTGGAATTCGTTCTTGGGGAGTACAACTCGGATATATTCTTTGTAACCTCAAGAAGAACGGGTGCCCGAAGCAGAAGATATCTCAGGATCTAACGCTTTTTCAGGACTGCGTTTACGGCGCGTTCCCATCATTCCTGAGCATGTCGATCCCTCTATTCTTCCAGGTTATCGTGGAGAAGTTCCTCGATAAGATCGGCATCGAGTGCGATGACGGTAAATCCCGTCATTTTAAGAAGTACATTTTCGAGTTGAGTGAGAGCTGCAACGGAGGAGTGTAGATGGTTGAAGAGAGGAGCGTCGTCCTGATAGTTGACGACTACGAGGAGCAAGCCAACACGCTGAAGAGACTGCTGGAGAAAGAGGGATATCTCTCCGATGCGACGTATAGGGGCAAGGACGCTCTGGACCTCGCAGAGAGGTACCCCTACGACGCCGTCATCCTGGACATTAACCTGCTTGACATCGAGGGAACCCAGCTCATCGAGCGCCTGCGAGAGATCAACTCCGAGGTCGTCATAATAATGCTCACGGGTTTCCCCAGCCAGCAGACAACGATGGAGTACATCAACTACGGGGCCAGCGGGTACCTCGTGAAGCCTGTCTCACGAGAGAAGCTCTTCGGCCTCTTGGAGGAGAAGCTGGTCGAGCAAAGGCAGAGGCGAGAGCTGACCCCGGATAAGATGGGCGAGTACCTGACCAGGCAGCTTGAGAAGTTCAGGAAGATGTAGCTGAGATCCGCTCGGGAAAACCCTACTACATTAATTCTGTTGCGGGGTTCACCAAAGACTCGTCTATGTTCATCTCAGCCCTGAGCTGTGAGAGGTGATCCCGGTACTTCTTCCTCTCGTTGTTGAGCTCGATTATCCTCTCAGCGATGGCGTCCCCCACCTCAGAGGTTGTTGAGCGCCCCCCGAGGTCGGGGGTCCTCACCTTCCCGTCGGACAGGACCTCGCTGACAGCCAGGTCGATCATCAACGACTCGTCACGGTAGCCCAGGTACTCCAACATCAGCTTCGCCGACAGGATCGACGCGATGGGATTCGCGACGTTCTGACCTGCGATGTCCCAGGCGGTCCCGTGGATGGGCTCGAAGAACGCGAAGTTGTCGCCTATACATGCGGATGGGGCCAATCCGACCCCTCCGATGTTGCTGATGGCGACACCCGAGAGGATGTCTCCGTAGATGTCGGGGGTGACGATCACGTCGAAGTCCTCGGGGTGGCGGGCCAGCATCATGGCGGCGACGTCCACTTGCAGATGCTCCGTCTCGACGCCCGGATTCCTCTCGGAGATTAAGATGAAGTTCTTCCTGAACAGCTTGTCGCTGAAGAGCCAGTTGCTGTGGTCGACGCAGGTCACCTTCTTCCTGTGATTCTTCTCAGCGTATTCGAAGGCGTATTTGATGATCCGCTTCGCCCCGAAGTCGGTGATCACCCTCCTGTCGGAGCCGATCGTGTTCCCCAAACTCCCCGTGTGCATGAGTGAGAACCCCTCGGAGTTATCCCTTATGATCGTCAGATCGATCGCCCTGTCCGGGATGCGGTCCCTGGGAGGGATCGCCCCCGGATACAGCTTCAATGGCCTCAGGTTGGCGTAGGTGTCCTTCTCCATACGGAGGTAGATCAGCACCTTTCGAGGTATCTCATATGGGGTCCCCTCGTGGCCAACTGCCCCAAAGAGTACCGCCTCAGCGTAATTGACGGCTTCAAGGGCTTCCTCGGGAAGGGGGTCCCCTTCCTTCAGGTACTGCTCTCCTCCCACGGAGCAGTCCAGGAACTCAAACTCGACCGCGGAGGCCTCCAGGACCTTGACGGCCTCGGCAGTGACCTCTGGACCGACGCCGTCACCCGGCATCACGACTATATTATGGACTCTGGAGATGGCTAAACCCTCCTCTTGTGAAGGCCCAAACTAAACCCTCAGATCAGAGGAATTTGAGATTCCGATTTTCTTAACACATTGTGTGTATCTGGAGTAACATGCATCGTGCGCAGGGGCGATACGAAGTTCATCCGGGCTGGAACCAGCGCTCCAGGGTGACCGTGCCCTTCCCCCTCTTGAAGCCACTCTCTATCTTGTCGACGGCCTTGAGAACCCTCGACCTATCAAAGTCCCTCTCATCGCAGAGGTAGCTTACGATCCCCGCCCTGTCCGGGGGACTCCACTCCAGCTCGTAATCGTCCGTGGTCCGGGGGGTGATGAAGAGCTCCCTGATCTCCTCGACGGGGTGGGGAAATGATGGATTCTTCATGTGAGGGATTGCTTCTTCGATGGTTCCGTGCTCCCTGATGAGCTTGAGAGCCGTCTTTGGGCCAACGCCCTTGATGCCGTCCGGGTTGTAGTCGGTTCCCACCAGGATGCTAACGTCGATGAGCTGCTCCCTCGTCAGGCTCAGCTCCTTGAGAAACTGCCCGAACTCTATCATCTCGGGCTCGATCTTTATGTAGACGTTCTTCCTCGGAAGCTTCCTCCTGCCCGTTATGGATAGGTTCCGTATGAGCCTCGGCGTGCCGTAGAGTAGGGAGTCGAAGTCCTGGCTGGCGCTCCCCCATACGTCGCCTTTGTCCGCCATGTAGGAGCTCTGGGCCTCTCCCTCCCCCGGGGCCTGCACCCAAGGTGCTCCCATGAGGGTGAGCAGCCTCTTAGCGTCCTTGACTATGTCGGTTGTCGCCGTGACGGCCTGCTGTCCGTATCTCCTCGCCTCCTCCGGGCGACCCTCCTTCATGGCCTCCTCATACTTCCTCTTGGCGGTCCTCCTGACCTTGCTTCTCGCCTTCAGGACCTTTCTCTTGAACTGGTGGGGTTGACCGTCGAAGACATAGGCTACACGGATCCCTGCCTCCATTAGGTTCGAGTTCCTGTATATGAGGCCGCTGAGGTGGCTGGTTACCCGCCCCTCCCGGTCCTTTAATGGTTCCCCTCCGGCCCCCCTTATAATCGCTAGAAACTGGTATAGGATGTTGTGGCCGTCGAAGGCTATGCTGCGCCCCGCTAGGTCGTCGATGGCGATCTTCCTCGCGTCGACGAGGCCGCCCAGCTTGACGCCCAATGCTCAGCCCCGCCGTCGCACGATCTCTATCTTTCGCTTTCCCCGGGGTATCCTGTAGACCCTCACGAGGCCCTGAAGCTCCATCACCATAAGGTTCTTCTCGAAGAGCCCCTTCTCGAGGCCGCCGTGGAGCTTCTTCACTGCCTTATAGAGGGCGTCCTCCTTCAGGGCACCGTCCCTCTCCAGGGTCTCGATGATGGTCGTGGAGATCATCTTCTCATTCAACTCGTTCACCTACGCTATTGCCATGGGGGGCTTGTCCCTCTCCCTCATGCTCTTGGAGATGTCCATGTACCATTTCTCCATGTCTGGCGTGACGGATGGCACCATCTCCGATATCGCATTTTCGAAGTCGGCGGTCGTGACTATGGAGGTCTCTGTGTCCCTCCTGAGGGCGTTAATGGCCGCCTCCCTGGTCACCGACTCGATGTCGGCGCCGGAGTAGCCGCTCATCTTGGAGACGAGGACGTTCAGGTCAACCCCCTCTTCCAGGGGCATGCCTTCCGTCGTAATCTTCAGTATCTTGAGCTTCGCCTCGTCGTCGGGCGCTGGCACGTAGACCCTCCTATCGAACCTGCCGGGCCTCAGCACTGCGGGGTCGATGATGTCGGGCCTGTTCGTCGCGGCGATCACCAGAACGTTCTGGAGGGTGAGCAGCCCGTCGATCTCGGTGAGTAGCTGGCTGATAACCCGCTCAGTCACCCTGGAGTCTCCGCCCATACCCCTGCTGGGAACGAGGGAGTCGAACTCATCGAAGAAGACAATGGACGGGGCAGCCATTCGGGCCTTTCGGAAGATCTCCCTTATCGCCTTCTCGGACTCGCCGACCCACTTGCTGAATATCTCAGGTCCTCGAATCGAGATGAAGTTGGCCTGAGACTCTGTGGCGACGGCCCTGGCGAGCAGCGTCTTGCCGCAACCTGGGGGCCCATGGAGCAGTATTCCCTTCGGCGGGGTGATCCCCAGTCTCTGGAACATCTCGGGGTTCTTGAGGGGCCACTCCACCGCCTCCTTGAGGCTCTGCTTTACGTCCTCGAGGCCGCCGACATCCTCCCAGTGGACGTTGGGGGTCTCGATGTAGACCTCCCTCATGGCCGTCGGGGTTACCTCCCGGAAGGCATCTAGGATGTCCTGGTTCGTAACCTCCATCTTGTCCAAGACCTCATGGGGTATCCTCTTCTCCTCCAGGTCGATCTGGGGGAGGTACCTTCTGAGAGCCTTCATGGCGGCCTCCCTGCTCAACGCCTCCAGGTCAGCACCGGTGTAGCCGTGGGTTATCTCGCTCACGTGTGTTAGCTCCACGTCATCGGTGAGGGGCATCCCACGGGTGTGGATCTGAAGTATCTCGTACCTGCCGTCCTTGTCGGGGATGCCGATCTCAATCTCCCTGTCGAACCTCCCCGGCCTTCTGAGCGCGGGGTCGAGGGCGTCGGGCCTGTTGGTGGCCCCGATGACTATGACGTTCCCCCTTCCCTTCAGACCGTCCATGGAGGCGAGGAGCTGCGCGACGACGCGCCTCTCCACCTCACCCGTCACCTCACCCCTCTTAGGGGCGATGGCGTCGATCTCGTCGATGAAAAGTATGCTTGGAGCGTTCTTCTCGGCGTCCTCGAACATCTTCCTCATCCGAGCCTCGGACTCGCCGTAGAACTTGCTCATGATCTCTGGGCCGTTGATGGCGTAGAAGTTGGCGTCCGACTCGTTGGCCACGGCCCTCGCGAGGAGGGTCTTGCCCCCGCCGGGTGGTCCGTGGAGGAGGACCCCCTTGGGCGGGTCGATCCCCAGCCTCTGGAAGATCTCGGGGTGCCTCAGGGGCAGCTCCACCATCTCCCGGATGCGCCGGATCTCCTCGTCGAGGCCGCCGATGTCCTCGTAGGTGGTCCTGCTCGGCATCTCCATCTCTGGGACCGGCTCGCCCATGATTGAGATCTCCGTGGTCGGGGAGATCTTCACTATCCCGTTGGGCCTCGTGTTGACGACGAGGAAGGGAACAGAGTGGCCCAGCATCATTATAAGTAGTGTGTCTCCCCTCGTGGCGGGTCTGTCGATGAGCCTGTCCTTGACGAAGCGGATGAAGTCGCTGTCGACGCTGATCCTGATGTCGACGGGCGCCAGCTTGATGGATATGGCGTACTCCGCATCCGCCTTGCTTACCGTCACGAACTCGTTGATGGACGCCCCGGAGTTCTTGCGTATGAAGCCGTCGATCCGGAGGAGGCCCTGCCCCTGGTCCTCAGGGTAGGCGGGCCACGCCTTGGCGGCGGTCTCCTTCTTCCCCTTTATCTCGACGACATCGCCCACCGTGACGCCCAGAGCCTTCATGGTCTCCGAGTCAATGCGGGCGATGCTCCTGCCTACGTCCCTCTGCTGCTTCGCTTCTGCTACCTTAAGTTGTATGGCGCTCAATGGTGGACACCTAATATGATCTCAGAGATATCATGAATTTGCATTTTATAAACGTTAGTCTACAGGCTAGAAGACCTCCAGTGAAGGGGTCTAGAGGACACCGCAGTCTGAGGCTAGCTCTCTCGCTGACTTCCTATCCAAAGTTACCTTGTTCAGGATGGTGTATCTGTCAGGCCTGATCTCATTGGCCCTCACGAGGGCGTCCACCAGCGTCTCCTCGTCCACTCCGAGCCCCTCCGCCGTCGTCGGAGCCTCCACGAGCCTAAGGCTCTCACGGATCGACTGCCAGTCCAGGTCGTGGAGCTTAGCCATCATGATGGTGCCGACACCGCACTGCTCCCCGTGGAGAGCCTTCCCGGGGGCGATCAGGTCGAGAGCGTGGCTGAAGAGATGGGCTGAGCCGCTGCAGGGCCGGCTGCTCCCCGCTATGCTCATGGCGACGCCGCAGCTGACGAGGGCCTCCAGAAGCGTCCTGTACCCCTCCTCCAGGCCTTCTCGGATGATGAGGGCGTTCCTCCTGACGAGGCTCGAGCTCATGAGCGCGAGGCTGCCGGCGTACTCCCCGTAGTATTCCCCGTTCTCCTCGTGGCTCAACCTCCAGTCCCTGACCGAGACCGCCTTAGAGATGATGTCCCCGCAGCCACTCGCCGTGAACCGGTACGGCGACTCCTGGATTATCTTGGAGTCGGCGAGGACCGCAATAGGCGAATTGGCTTTCATGGAGTAGGGTTTCCCCATCCCCTTTATCGATGCAGAGCAGCTGGCGATGCCGTCGTGGGACGCCGTAGTGGGCACGCTCACGAAGAAGGTGCCGCTCTGGGTTGCCCCTAGCTTGGCGACGTCGATCGTCCTGCCGCCTCCCACGCCCACCACGCTGTCGGCGTTGACCTCCTTGGCGAGGGTCTTCACCCTCTCGACCGTGTCCAGGTGGGCGTCCTTGCAGTGGGTCACGTTAACGGTGAGTCCGCTTTCCTCAAGTATCCCCTGGGCCCTCTTTCCCGCTATCCCGTAGGTCGTCCTCCCGGTGACGATGAGCGGGCGCTTGAAGCCCAGCTCACTGCAGACATCGCCCAGGGAGTCGATGACATCCCTGCCGACAAGCACAATGCGGGGAAGGTCGATCCTGTGAACAGCGTTCAAATTTGCACCGTCTTACAAAGCTGTATTGTCCTGTCGAAATTAAGCCTTTTCACATGTAGATGCGGTTTCCCACTCCATTTCTATGAGAGATTACATAGTTCCCTGTTCCGGAAAGGTTTTTAAAGAACACGTTTTTATCTTACTTGGTTTTCCTTCTAAGGATTACTGTCATTTACTTTCAGATTGAGGATTCCGAGATGAACAATACCATTGGTGAGTACAAGGGAACCACTACGGTAGCGGCTGTATGCGTAGACGGCGTCATACTTGCGACGGACACCCGCGCGACCATGGGAAGCTATGTCGCAAGCAAGCACGCCAAGAAGGTGTATAAGATAACCGATCAGTTGGCGATGACGATAGCCGGGGGCGTCGCGGTGGCCCAGAGGATCGTTGATGTCCTCAAGGTCAACGCCAAGCTCTTCGAGCTTGAGAAAGAGCGCCCGATGCCCGTCGCCACTGCCGCTAGGCTGGTTTCCAACATACTGTTCTCGAACAGGGAGGTGGGCATGCCCCTACCCCTTCAGGCACTTATAGGCGGCCACGACGATTCGGGCCCCCACGTCTTCAACCTAGACCCCTACGGGAGCCTTACAGAGGAGAAGATGGTCTCTACGGGCTCTGGCTCACCCTTCGCCTACGGCGTCCTCGAGGACAGGTACAGGGAGGAGAGCACCATCGACGAGATGCTCCCGGTTGTCGTGAAGGCGGTCGACTCGGCCATGAAGCGTGACGTGGCCAGCGGGGACAACTTCGACGTCGCCGTCGTCACATCGCAGGGCTACAAGGAGTTCTCCGATGAAGAAAAGATGGCTTTACTCAATAGATGAGTTAGATTCTGATGCAGAACCAGTCACTCTCCTTCACCGAAATCAGGAACACGATATTCGAGAAGATCCCCGCAGAGATTGGCATAACCAGGATCGAGTTCGAAGGCCCGCGCCTAGCCATCTACACTCAGAAGCCAGAGGTGCTATACGAGAACAGCCACATAGTCGCAGAGATCGCCGGCGTCATAAAGAAGCGGATCGTCATCAGGTCTGATCCCTCGGTGAGGACGAGCGAGCTCGACGCGGAGAGGGCCATCAAGGAGATCCTCACGGAGGAGGCAGCGCTCGTCCAGAGCTACTTCGACCCGACCCTCGGAGAGGTCACCCTAGAGGTTGAGAAGCCTGGGGTCGCTATAGGCAAGGGAGGCTCGAACCTCGTCGAGATCGTGAAGAGGACCCGCTGGAATCCCAGGGTGGTCAGGTCCCCTCCCATACCCAGCCTCACCATCAAGCAGATACGGGGATACCTCTACTCGAAGAGCAAGGAGAGGGAGAAGATTCTCAGGGAGACAGGGGAATCAATCTTCAGGCCCCTCCTCAACCAGTCGGGGGACGTCCGAGTCACGTTCCTCGGGGGCAGCCGCCATGTCGGCCGCTCGGCGATCCTTATCAGGACGAGGGAGAGCAGCGTCCTCCTGGACTGCGGCATCAACCCGGGCACCAACAGGGCCTTCGGCGCCTACCCCAGGTTCGACGTCGAAGAGTTCGACCTGAGCCGGCTGGACGCCGTCGTCATCACCCACGCCCACCTCGACCACTGTGGCTTCCTGCCCTACCTCTACAAGTACGGCTTCCAGGGGCCCGTCTACTGCTCCGAGCCCACTGCGAACCTGATGACACTACTCCAGAGCGACTACATCGACGTGATGAATAAGGAGGGGAGGGTCCCACCGTACGGCCCCGACGACATTCGGGAGGTCATAATCCACACGATCCCCCTCGCATGGGGCGACGTTACCGACGTCTCGCCCGACGTCAGGCTAACACTCCACAACGCGGGCCACATCCTAGGCTCGTCCTTGGCCCACCTCCACGTCGGGAAGGGGCTTCACAACATCGTCTACACGGGTGACTTCAAGTACGGCCCAACCCAGCTCCTCGCCCCCGCGGTCTCCCAGTTCCCCAGGGTCGAGACTCTGATCATGGAGAGTACCTACGGGGCGCCCGACAACGTGGCACCCCCGAGGATACAGACCGACGCCGAGTTCGTCGAGATCGCCAACCATATCCTGAAACGAGGAAAGGTGATCATCCCAGTACCGGCTGTGGGGAGGGCCCAGGAGATCCTGATGGTCATAAACAAGTATATGGAGGAAGGCGACCTGACCGAGGTGCCCGTCTATATTGAGGGGATGATCTCTGAGGCGACCGGCATCCATACCGCCTTCCCCGACTACCTGTCGAGTCAGCTCAAGGAGCAGATCCTGAGGGAGGGGAGGAACCCCTTCAAGTCGGACTACTTCACGGTCGTCAAGCAGCACGACAGCAGGGACGAGATAGTCGAGGGCGGCCCCTGCATCATCATGGCGACTGCCGGAATGATGGAGGGTGGCCCGGTCATCGAGTACTTCAAGCGCCTAGCTCCCTGGGACGAGAACGGCCTCATCTTCGTTAGCTACCAGGTCGCCGGCACGATGGGCCAGAGGCTCCAGTCCGGGATGGGATCTGTGCAGACCTACAACAGGGACGGCAAGATGGAGATCACCAACGTCAACCTGAGCACCCACACAATCGAGGGCTTCTCCGGCCACTCGGACAGGAACCAGCTCCTAAGCTACGTCAGGAAGCTGAGACCGACACCGAGGAGGGTGTTCTTCGTCCACGGCGAGGAGTCCAAGTGTTCCAACATGGCTAGAACCGTCTCGAGGCAGCGCGGAATCAAGGGCTACTCGCCCGACATGCTCGAGACCTTCAAGCTGGCCTAGAAAAGGGCGCTCAGGCCCGCCAGATCTTTATGGCCTTAGGGGTTAGGATGACCCGCTCCTCACCGAGACGGGCTATGTCCCCCTTTATCAAAACGGCGTACTCGTTAAGCTCGTTGATGGCCCTCTTGACATCGTCGATGTTGGACTTGGCCAGCGGTGAGACGTTGGTGATGACGATGTTGCCCGCCTTCACCTCGGACTTTATCATGTCAACGTCCTCGTAAGCCCTGAGGGGAATCGCCTTGACGTAGGTCTCACCCACAGCCTCAGCGGCCTCATCGCCGCGCCCGATTATCTTGTCGATCACGCCTCTCATAGTTCTCACTTCCATATCTGCTCCGAGTAGGCCTTAATTCGGGGCATCTACAGATTATTGCGCCCCTTTGCTTATTAGCTTTATTAAGGTATTACGTAATATGAGCAATATTTCGATTCCTAAATTGCTAAAAAGACGGGTTATGAAAAGGAGAGACGTTCAAGGACTCAGAGAAGAGGCGGGGCCCCTCATCGCGGATAATACGAGCCAGATAGAGAGTGCAGTCCTCGAGGACGGCACGGAGGTCAACTTAATAGGGGGGGAGGTCCAGCTCGCGCGCAACGAGGGGCGCCTATTCCCCACGCTGAGGAACCCTAGCGTCGAGAACCTGCCGTCGGTCTTCGTAGACATGGGCGCAGTACCCTACGTCTGCAAGGGGGCGGACGTGATGTCCCCAGGTATCGTGAAGGTCGAGGGCGACTTCGGGATAGGGGAGCTGGTGGTGGTACGCGACATCACCCACAGTAAATCCCTCTCCGTCTGCTCCTCCCTTGTCGCCTCGGATGAGATGCGGGGCATGGAGAAGGGCAAGGCCCTGAGGAACCTCCACTATGTAGGCGATAAGCTCTGGCAGGCGGGGACCTAGAGGGTTACTGTCAGAGGAATAGGGTGGCGAGGAGAAACGCAAACACGATGAAGATGAGGGCAAAGCCAAGAATCGAGGCCGTGAAGATGGTCCACCAGATCCCGAACCTCTCCACACCCTTCCTGTAATGCTCCATGTAATCATTGTAGAATTCCCGTACCTGTTTCAAGACCCTCCCGCCCATCTATGGCTGGCCCCTAACCTTCAATAAGATTGAATAATTCCACGCATAAAGCTTATCTTGATCTAATCGAGAGTTCAGAGGATTTGGTGTAAACTATGGGAATGCTGGACGATATCAGGATTCTGGACTTCAGCCACGTCTACTTTGGCCCTTACTCCACGATGATACTCGGGGATATGGGCGCTGACGTGGTGAAGATCGAGCCACCTTGGGGCGAGCTCGCCAGGATGTACGCGCCGCTGTACGGCGGGATGAGCACGGTCTTCCTCTACTTGGACAGGAACAAGAGGGGTGTCACCCTTAACCTGAAGGAGCCGAAGGCTGTGGAGATCGCCCTAGCCCTCGCTGAGAAGAGCGACGTCATCGTGGAGAATTTCAAGAGGGGGACGATGGACAAGCTTGGCCTCGGATACGAGGACGTCAAGAAGGTTAAGCCCGACATAATCTACGCCTCGCTCAGTGGCTTCGGCCTCACCGGCCCCTACATGCCGAGGACGAGCTTCGCGCCCATCGCTTCATCGATGTCTGGATGGTACAGATTGACAGGGGACGTCCTCGACAAGGAGGGCCCACCCGTCAGGCCTGCGGAGTGGCACGGGGACCTCGATCCGGGCCTCTGGGCCGCGATCGCCATACTGGGGGCAATCAGGCATCACGACAGGACCGGAGAGGGGCAGCTCGTCGACGTTGCGCAGCTAGACACGATGATCGCCCAGACAGGCGTGGGCATCACGAGGTTCACGATGAGCGTCGACCACCCGCAGCCAACGTCCGACAGGCCCACCATGGGGCTCAGCACCTTCGGCATGTTCCAGACCCTCGACGGCTGGGTCTACGTCGCAGCCGACCCCCAGATGAAGCCCCGCCTCCTGAGAGGGATGGACGTGGAGAGCTTGGAGACCACCGACGAGCTCAAGGAGTGGGCGTCGAAGAGAAAGACGATGGACATCGTCAACGCCCTGGCACCACAGGGTGTCCCCGTCGCGCCCATCTACAGCATCGAGCAGATGCTCAAGGACCCCCACGTGAAGGCTAGGAACGCGATCAGCGAGGTCGAGCACCCCACAGCCGGCATGGTGAGGTCCCCCGGCTACCCGGTTAAGCTTGAGAAGACGCCCGGGAAGATAAGGCGGCCGGCGCCGACACTTGGGCAGCACAACGAGGAGGTTCTTACGGAGATCCTCGGCTACACGAAGGAGCAGGTCGTCGACCTCAGGAAG
>DATLAV010000233.1:0-2759 GCA_035527235.1 Patescibacteria group bacterium
ATCTCATGTTCCGGAGGTCCACGATAAGCTCCGAGAGGCCCACCCCCTGGGGACACGTCTCGCTGCAGAGGTGGCACTGTGCGCAGAGCCAGATCTCCTCGCCCTCGAGCACTTTACCCCAGTCGCCGATGACCAGCTCCCTGACGAGCCTCCGGGGATGGAAGCCCTCGTTGACCCGCGCCACGGGGCAGCCGCCCATGCAGACGCCGCAACCGAAGCAGAGCCTCGCCTTACCCATCACGGACTCCCTCATTTCATTGCTGACCTCTACTGGCACTGGTTCAGCCTCCCCGCTTCAGCAGCCTCTCAAGGAAGGGCGTAGCCTTCTCGTTCTCAGCCTGGATCCGATCCACCCCCAGGTCCTCGATGTGGGCCACCATCTCCTTGGTGATGCGGGCGTAGAACTCGCCCTCGGCGGCGGAGAACCACTCGAGCCTCAGCCTGTCCGGGCTGATCCCCCCTACCTCCAGTATCTTGAACAGGGGCTTGATACGCTTCTCGGCGTTGTAGTTCCCGGTGATGTAGTGGCAATCGGCGAAGTGACACCCCGAGACCATCACCATCCCTGCGCCCTTCAGGAACGCCTCGTAGACCCACTCCCTCTTCACTCGACCGCTGCACATCACCCGGATGGGGCGGAGGTTCGTGGGGAACTGGTGGCGGCTGATCCCCGCGAGGTCGGCCCCGGCGTAGCTGCACCAGTTGCAGAGGAAGCCCAGGATCTTCCCCTCGGGGTTCTTTTCGAGGCCGGCGTGGATCTGGGCGATGACCTGGGCGTCGGTGAAGTGCTGCTGGGTGAGGGCGTTCTGCGGGCAGTCGGCGACGCAGGTACCGCATCCGTGACACTTGGCGGGAGTGACTATGGCGGGCTTCCCCTCCTCGATATTTATCGCCCCGTAGGGGCACTTGGTGACGCAGACACCGCAGCTCGTGCACCTCTCGGGATCGACGTACGCAACTATGGGCTCGATCTCCCACTCGTCCTGTGACAGGACACGGGCCGACCTGGAGGCCGCGGCGCTCCCCTGGGCGACGCTGTAGGGTATGTCCTTGGGCCCCTGGGCCGCCCCCGCGAAGAAGATGCCATCGGTGGCGGCGTCCACGGGCTTGAGCTTGGGGTGGGACTCGAGGAAGAAGCCGCTGCCATCGGTGGAGACTGTAAGGATCTGGGCGAGCTCCTTGGTCCCCACGCTGGGCACAGCTGCCTGGGAGAGCACCGCCATCTGGACCTCCAGGTCCAGGGGTCGCCCCGTGGAGAGGTCCTCCATGGAGATTATGAGGTTCTTGGACTCGGGGTCCTCGAAGATCTCGTCTGGGTGGCCCCGGATGAATTTGATGCCCATCTCCCTGGCCCGGCGGTAGAACTCCTCGTAGCCCTTGAAGTTGGTGCGCATGTCCATGAAGATGACGTAGACGTCCATCCCGGGGAAGTGGTCCTTCAGGAGAATCGCGTTCTTCAGTGTGTACATGCAGCAGAAGCCACTGCAGTAGATCTGAGCCCTCTCGTCCCTGGAGCCGACGCAGGTGATGAAGGCAACGGTCTCCGGCTCCTTCCGGTCCGAGGGCCTCACGACGTGGCCGAAGGTCGGGCCCGCCGCGTTCATCATCCTCTCGATGCCCATGGCGGTGACGACGTTGTCGTATACCCCGTAGCCGTACTCCTTTATCTCGCTGGCGTCGTACATGTCGAACCCCGTCGCCACGGTGATGGCTCCCACGTCAATCTCGACGTCCTCGGGCTCCTGGCTGAAGTCGATGGCGTACCTCCCCTGCTCCTTGCAGGCTTCGACGCACTTGTAGCACTCGATGCAGGCGTCCATGTCGATGGTGAAACGCATGGGGATTGCCTGGGGGAACTCGACGTGGATGGCCTTCCTGGGGCCCAGCCCCTCCTCGTAGACGCTGGGGACCTCGATGGGGCAGGCGATGGCGCACTCGCCGCAGCCGTTGCATGCCTCGGTGTCGACGTACTTCGGCTTCCTATGGACGGTCACGTGGAAGTTGCCTATGTATCCCTCAACCTTCTTCACCTCCGAGTAGGTGAGGAGCTCAATGTTCGGGTGCTGGTCCACCTCCACCATCTTGGGGCCGAGGATGCAGATGCTGCAGTCCAGCGTGGGGAAGGTCTTGTCCAGCTGAGCCATCTTCCCCCCGATGGTGGACGAGCGCTCCACCAGGTACACCTGGTGCCCCATATCCGCCAGGTCGAGGGCGGTGTGGATTCCCGCCACGCCTCCGCCGATCACAAGGGAGCTGGGCGTCACAGGCACCTTCAGGGTGTCCAGGGGAGCCAGGTAGCGGGCCTTGGCCACCGCCATCGCCACCAGGTCCTTGGCCTTCTCCGTGGCCTCCTCGGGCATCCCGTGGTGGCACCAGCTGTCGAACTCCCTGATGTTGGCCATCTCGAACAGGAAGGGGTTGATGCCCCCCGACTCCACGCACCTGCGGAATGTGGGCTCGTGCATCCTTGGGCTGCAGGCTGCGACGACGACGCGGTTGAGGTTGTGCTCCGCGATGTCGTTCCTGATCATCGCCTGGCCCGGGTCGGAGCACATGTACCTGTAGTCCTTGGAGACCACGACCCCCGGTAGATCCGCGGATCCTGCTGCCACGTCGGGGCAGTCCACAACCCCCGCGATGTTCAGCCCGCAGTGACAGACGTATACGCCGACCCTTACTTCATCAGACTCCAATCATCTTCACCCCATTATCAGAACCTAGAGACTCCAGAGTAAAACCGAAAGCAGAGAACGACGTGC
>DATLAV010000234.1:0-12629 GCA_035527235.1 Patescibacteria group bacterium
CCTCATACTGATCCGCCTCTTCTCTCAAGGCCCGGCCGACGGTGGAGCCCTCCAACGAGACACATCACCCTATACGTTAGCGTCGACGAGGGTAGGAGGGTGACCGCCTACTCGGAGGTCAAGTACGCGGACCTCTCGAAGGGTGGTCCCAGGTGACCCTAAGCTTCACTGTCAGGACCCCCAAAGCCTGCATCAAGCTCAGGGGGCGGGAACCCTCACCTCGATACGACATCTACCTGAGCCATATCCTCCTCGAGGGGTCGAGGGGGGGGGGCTACCCTAGCTACACCTCGCCGAGAGCGAACTTAACCGCCGTCTCCGCGAGGTTCTGGACAGGGTCTAGGACGGGAACGGAAAGGTCGCCGTCCTTCAGCACGAGGGAGACCTCGGTGCAACCGCACACCACGAGCTGGGCGCCCACCTCGATCAGGTGCCCTGAGACCTCCAGCAGCATGCCCCTCCCCCCCTCCAGATCCCCGGTCTTTATGTGGCGGTAGATCGCCTCCATCACCAGCGCCTGCTGCCCCTGAGAGGGAGCCAGTATCCTGATCCCCTGCTGCTCGAAGAAGCGCTCGTAGATCCCACTCTTCAGTGTCCCGTCGGTGGCGATGAGGCCGGCCTTGCTGAGGCCCTTGTGCTGGCTGCCCGCCGATATTGCGGCTAGCTCGATCATGTTCAGGATGGGGACGCCGACCTGCTCCCGGACCTCGTCTATGAAGTTGTGAGCGGTATTGCAGGGGATTATTAAGAACTCGGCGCCAGCCCTCTCCAGACCCCTCGCCGCCCTCAGCATCTCGGGGACGGGGCTCTCACCCTCACCGAG
Source organism: Patescibacteria group bacterium (assembly GCA_035527235.1). Classification (GTDB taxonomy): domain Archaea; phylum Thermoproteota; class Bathyarchaeia; order TCS64; family TCS64; genus BS750m-G28. Next base: position 824 of record DATLAV010000234.1, read on the forward strand.
GACCGCAGCCGTCCGATCCGGGACCTTGGAGTTGCTGTAGACTATCGTCCTCGGGTGGTCCTGATCCCTCTCGACCCTGGTCGCCTTGATTATGCGGAGGAAGAGGTCCGCCGTCGCCTCGGGGCCCATTCCTCCGAGTATCCCTATTATCTTCTCCCCCATCTCGTCAACCTCATCTCACAATGCAGATAGAGGGTAAAAAAATCTCCTACAGCCCCGTCTCTAGGGCGCATCATGACCAAGCTACTCTTCGAAGGGGTTCTTGCCCGTTATGCAGTATGTGCAGATGCCGGTGTTGGGGAGCCCGATGGCCCTCTCGATGTTCTCCGTCGAGTTGAACTTCACCCGGTTGATGGAGGGCAGCTTCTCGGCGACGAGTGCCCCGATCTCCTCCAGGCTCTTCCCTTCGTAGGACGCGGCTGCAAGGGGCTTGTCGGGAGGATCTGAGAAGCATCTATGGAAGATCGGTGCGTAGCTCACGAGGAATTCCACCTCCGAGGCCCCCGCCTTGAGCAGGTTCTGGGCCACGGACTCGCTGACGGTCCCCCTCACGATGCTGTCGTCGGTGATGATAACCCTCTTTCCTTGGACCGTCTCCTTGATGATGTTGTGCTTCAGGTCGCTGGCGACCTTCCTGTAGTCCGGATCGTCGATGATGTACGTCCTACCGAGATAGGCATTCTTGATGACCCCCTCGTCCGCGGAGACGCCCAGAGCCTCCGCGACCCCAATGCATACGGAACGCCCCGAGTCCGGAACCGGGATGAGGACGGTGTCCTCAGATTCCCCCTCGAAGGAGTCGTAGAGCTCCTTCAACTTATGGGTCTCTACGAGGGCATGGCCCAACCTCTTCCGGGCGGAGTGGACGTTCCTCCCCTCGATGACCGAGTCCGGCCTCGCGAAGTAGACCCACTCGAAGGCACAGTGCGCCGGCTTGGGTGCGATCACCTGCCTGTGGAGGAGGGTATCATCTCCCTTCATGATGTATGAGCCCGGCTTGAGGTCATGGCGCTTGGTCAGCGTCTCTCCCATGCTCTCAAGGACATCAAGTGGGGCGGACTCCGATGCCACGAACATCTCTCCGTCGTTGTACCCCACAAAGAGGGGCTTCACGCCCCGAGGGTCCCTCGCGACCAGGAGGTAGCTGCTCTCATCCTGCTTGTCGAGGACGGCGATCACAACCGAGTAATAGGAGCTCTCGAGCTCCCTCATCGTTGCCTCTAAGGCCTCAGTTATACCTGAGCTCTTCACACGGGTGAGAAGACTGCCTCCGAATACTTCCTCGTTAAGCCTCTCTCCCCTCACGTGGATGTGCCCGACGAGGGCGAGGGATAACTTGTAGCGTTCTGACTCGATCTCTAGCGGGGGGAGGGTGACGTGGTTCACGCTCTCCCCTGAGGCGCACCCTATAATGGCGTAGTCGTCCGGATGGGTGAACGACTTGAACCTCTCCGTGAACACCTTGGATACAAGCCCCTCACCCCTCCAAGAGCGTAGAGAGTGATCGCCCGCCACCGACATGCCGGCGCTCTCCTGACCGCGATGCTGGACGCCGAAGAGGATGTGGAGGGCCTTCCGTGCAGCGTCCCTCCTCGAATAGACTCCGACTACGCCCTGCATGTTCCACAAATGGAGATCGTCAACTTAAAAAGTAAACGAATTTTCCATCTCGCAGAGGTCACAAATTTATAAGAACGTGTTAACTTTTCATTGTCCATGTCCGACTACGCGGGGTATTATGGGAGGAGAACACGAGGATGCGAGGGAACATAATTTGAGTAGAAAGATACCATCCACACGGGCCGTCATCTTCCTCAGGGAGAACTCCGTCGACTTCAAGCCCCACTTCTACAGATACGACAAGGACGCAGTGACCGAGGCGGCCGCCAAGGAGATAGGCGTCGAGACAAACGATGTGGTCAAGACCCTCGTGATGGAGGATGATGAAGGAAAGCCTTTCGTGGTCCTGATGCACGGCGACAAGCGCGTCTCGACTAGGAGCCTCGCTAGGACGCTGGGCGCGAAGAACGTGACGGCCTCGGACCCGAGGACAGCTGAGAGGCTGACGGGCTACATCGTCGGAGGTATATCGCCATTTGGCACCCGTAGGCCCCTCGACGTCTATGTCGAGGAGTCGATACTCAGCCTCCAGAGGATCTACATAAACGGCGGAAGGCGCGGGTTCCTGGTTGAGATATCGCCGGAGGACCTGATCAGAGCCCTGAAGCCCATCGTCGTCAACGTTGCCCAGCTCTAGCTGCTGGGAAAAAAAAGAGGTTATATCCCCTCGCGTAGCACCTTGTACTCCTTTTCGGGCCCGGGTTTCGTGAGGGACCACTCGAAGCCCCTCTGGGTCGTGACGTACTCGGGCCACGGCAGGTCGATGGGAGGGTAGAAGTCCTTGGGCAGCAGCGGAGGGACCCACTTGGAGCCCCCGATACCTCCTCCGGTCCGTTCGACGAACTCCTGCTTCGCTTTCGCAAGCTCGTCCGGATGAGTGATGAGGTCGACGATAGTCGTGCCGATCGTCTTCGCGGCGGTCGTGATCCCCGGGTTGATGCACGCAGGGTAGCCGTTCATGGCGTACCTCGCCCAGACAGGGTAGACGTACTCGTCATCAGGCCTTCTGAGGGTGGCGTTTGCGGCGTAGATCCTCGTCGAGGGGGCGGTCCACTGGTAGTCGACATAGTCGTCGGAGCCCTGGGTGGTTACCCAGCTCGGGAAGAGGCTCCTGATCCTGTCGTCGGATGAGCTGACGGGGGCGATCTCCTGGCAGGCCATGGTGAGGGGGTCCTCCATCGGCTCTAGGCCGAGGTTCCCCTGGATCTTCCTCGCGAACTCCCGGGCCTCCTCGGAGAACCTGGGCGGGCCTACGAGTTGCATGTTCCTGTAGGTGATATCTGCGAGGGCCACGTTGGTAAGGCCGCAGCGGGTGCGAGCGATGATCCTCTTGGTGACGCGTGTGCCCGTGATCTGGGATACCCCCTTCGCTGTGTTGTCGAGGACCCTCTCGATCTGTTCCTGCATCTCAAGTATCGGGGCCCTGTGAGCGTACTGGATCTGGGCGATCCGCGGTGGAAGGTTGTCGGACGTTGCCTGACCCGCCACCATGATGTACTCGTTGAGGGTCCATGTGCCCGTGTAGGGCAGCATCGCGTCCTCCACATACTTCGTGGCGGTGTACATGAGGCAGACGGCGTCGAGGGCGGCCGGGACCCTGCCCCCTGCGTGGCCGGCTATGGGGAAAGGCGCGTTCCTGGGCCTGAACCACCTCTCGGGGTGGAGCGTCTCGAAGGTGTAGAGAGTGTTCCAGTAGGAGCCCCCTTGGATCTCCCTCTTCACGCCGTTCGTCCCGCTGGGATGATAGGGAAGCGAGGCGTCGAAGTCGTCGAAGTACCCCTTCGCGGCGTGCACAGGCTTAGAGCCGCAGACCTTCTCCGCTGGCTCGCCGAACAGCTTCAGCGTTCCCTTCAGACCGTGCTCCTCCATGGCGTGCTTCACGGCCAGAAAGCCGAAGAGGGAGCCCGTCCCGAGGGCGGAGTGGGGGTCCGTGTGTCCCGCCGTCCACGGATGCATGTCCTCGTCACGTAGCTTCCTGTAGGGCACCGCCGCCTGCGAGCATCCTGGGACCGCATCATACTCCGAGAAGCCGCCTATGACGGGCTTCCCCTCTCCCCAGACGGCGCAGAAGGCCGTGGGCATCTCGCCGCTCCCCTCTTCAACCTCGAAGCCCTCCTCCCTGAGGAGCTTCACGTAGGCGGCTGCCGACCTGTACTCCCTGAATGCCGGCTCTGCGTAGTGCCAGATCTCCTGGTGGAAGTCCGAGAGCCACTGAGCGTTCTCGTCCACGAAGTCTATTGCGGACTTCTTCTCCTTGGGAATGGAACTCAAAATTACGAAACCTCCGGCTTTACAGTTAAGTGTATAGTATACTTAACGATTTACGTCGGATTAGGTGAAGGAAATTTTCTACTCCCCAACATTAATTCTGAAGACTTGCTGTACACGATCTCGCCAGCTACGAAAGTCAACTCCGCCTCCGTCTTCAGCAACTCCTCAGGACGGGTATCGTCCAAGTCTCTTGACCATACGACGAGGTCAGCGTACTTCCCCAGCTCAATAGAGCCTAAAATCTTCTCCCAGAACATGCAGTGTGCCGAGTTAATCGTGTAGGATCTCAAGGCATCCTGGAAGGTCAGCTGCTCGTCGACGCCAAAGGGCTGGGGGCCGTTTAGCCCCTTCATCGGTTTTCTGGTGCAGGCTGCGTACAAGCCGAAGAGGGGGTTTACTAGGCAGGTGTTGAAGTCGCAGCCGTTCCCCACGATGACCCCGCGTTCCTTCCAGGTCTTCATGGGGATGAGGCACCTGCTCCGGCTTGGTCCGAAGTTCGAGGAGTAGATGTCGCCGACAAAGTACATGTATGCGGTGGTCGCCTCCACCACGACGTTGTCCCCGAGCTCCACCAGCTTCCGGAGAGCCTTCGCCGTGGGGAGGTTGCAGTGGATGACCGAGTGCCTGCAGTCCTCTTTGGGATCGCTCAGTATGGTTGACTGGACGGCCTCCAGGTACTCTTCGATGGTCCTGTCGCCTATGCAGTGGGCGCCTACCTGGAATCCTGCTCCGTGGAGCGTCTTCATTATGTCAGGGTACGTGTGAGGGGCATCAATGATCGGCCCCCCGTAGTTTCCATGGTCAACGTCTGTGAAGCCCCTGTTCCACTCCTCGTGGAGCCAGGCCGTACGGTTGGCTCCGCTCCCGTCGAAGGAGCACTTGACCGACCTGACTGCGAGGACGTCGTCGCCCCAGGGTTTGTACTGGGAGACCACGTCCTTCGCCAGCTTCAAGGAGGTCCTCCCATTGTGTATGCCGATCATCACGTAGGAGCGTATCTTGAGGTCCCCCCGATCATGGAGGTTCCTGTAGGCTTGGATCATGTCGTCGCTTGCCCCGGCCTCCTTCTGGGCGGTGATCCCCACGCTGAACAGCCCCTGCTGAGCCTTCAGTATCGCCTCCTCGATCTCCTTAACGGAGTGATCATAGGCCATTGCCTTGATCCTCAGGGACACTGGGCCCGACGTCAGCACCCCGTCATGGCCTCCCTCTTCGGGCTCGACTCCTGCCAGTCTCAGGGCGTAGCTGTTGACGACCGAGAAGGCTGACTGGGCCTCCAGCACCACCGGATGTCTGGGGGAGACGGGGTCAAGATCGTGCCTTTTTATGCACCGGTTTTCGTCGAGCAGTCCCTCGTCCCAGCCAATGCCTTTGATCCATTGGCCCTCGGGGGTCTCCTTGGCCGAGGCCTCGATGAGCGCCTGTATCTCCTTGATGGACTTCACCCCGGGGTACCTCAGGTTGAGGGTCATCTCAGAGAAGCCGTACTCGACGGTGTGGTTGTGGCTGTCCACCAGCCCTGGCGTCACGGCCCTCCCATCGAGTTCGATGACCTTTGTGTCCTCGCCGATGTAGGGTCGGATCTCCTCATTGGTCCCGACGGCTAGTATCCTGCCACCTTTGATGGCTACCGATTCGACAACTGTGTCATGTGGATCAACGGTCAGGACTCTACCGTTGAAAAGAACCGTATCTGCGAGAGTAGACATCTTCGCTTCAAAGAGAACAGAGCTCGCCATCTTTTATGAGCCTATGCAGTCGAAGCGCGAACCTGAATCCTCGTATCGTATTATTTTTATTATATGTTTGAGTGGATTACAGGAATCAGTGCTCTGGTCTGGCCGGATGTAAAATTGTTTGTGAACCGAAAATCCATCGCCCCCTTCGTCGCCTCCCCCCTTCTTGTTGTCAGGAAGATGCTTGAATTCGCGGGGCTGAAGGCAAACGAAGTGCTCTACGATCTAGGTTCAGGTGACGGTCGCATAGTGCTCATGGCAGCCCAAGAGTTCGGAGCCCAGGGGGTTGGCGTGGAACTCAACAGGAGGCTCTACGCTGAGGCTGTCAGGAAGGGAAAGGAGATAGAACAGGCCGACAGGGTGAAGTTCATCAACGCGAACCTGTTCGAGGTCGACATCAGGAATGCGGACGTTGTGACCATGTACCTGACGACGGGGGCGAACGAGAAGGTCAAGCCCAAGCTTGAGGAGGAGCTCCATGAGGGCGCTAGGGTGGTCACCCACGACTTCTCAATCCCGGGCTGGGAGTACGAAAAGAACCTCAAGTTCAAGGAAGGCTACAGGCACCACACGATCTACCTCTACGTACGCTAGCCACCTCTTGCTGCCAACAACGTATAAAAACAGTGAAACCAGATCTAACTCGGTTCTCGAATGCCGACTGAAAAGGAGAAGGACGAAGCCGTCCGTCTATTGGAAGAGCAGCTTGAGACCGAGCGGCAGCTGGTCGATTTGTACGAGGAGACGTCCGAGTACATCATCGATGAACGGGCGAGGCACCTCCTCCGCTCACTGAAGCTTGACTCATCCAAGCACGTCGACATCCTTCAGGTGGTCATCGACCTCCTGAGGGGGAAGAAGGTTACATCAGACGACAGGATAGAGCTCAAGGTCGGCGTCGAACACCACATGAAGCTGGAGAGGGATTCCATCGAGAGGGCGCAGAAGCTCAAGGCAAATCCCTGGATAAGGGACAGCGAGGGGCTTAGCAGGCTCGTCAGGAGGTGGGAGGAGGACGAGAGGGCTCACCACGGCCTCCTCAAGGACTTGGTGACCGACAAGTTCACCCTACAGAGGCTGTTCGACGCGTATACGAACTACAGGGAGACGACGCGCAGGAAATTGAGGCGCGAGCTCCTCAACAGTAGCCCGTAATGAAGGACTGAGGAACCCCGATGGCTGAAAAGGGCGTCTACTGTCTCTGTATCAAGGTGCAGAGGGAGATGGAGGTCGGCGTGGGCGCCCTCGGGAACATCAGGTTCACGCCCGGTCACTACATTTACGTAGGATCGGCTCTCAACGGCATCCGATCCAGGATAGAGAGGCACCTCAGGATGAGTAAAAGGGTCTACAACGCCATTCACTGGCACATCGACTACCTGCTCAAGGAGGAGGGGGTTAGCGTAGCCTCCGTGTACTTCATGTTGACCGATGAGAGGATGGAGTGCTCTCTGGCCGAGGAGGTGTCAGGGATGGGGGAGCCCGTTAAGGGCTTTGGCTGCAGTGACTGCGGTTGCGTAAGCCATCTCTTCAACGTGAAAAACTGCAACCATCTTCCAGAGCTGGGGCTGAGCCTATGGCGGACAGAGTAAGAAAGCTGCTCAAGCCTCCGTCAGTGGATGTTGCCAGCGAAGGAGCGGAGGAGTTACACCTTACAAGTTATATAGCATGCTTCTACAGTCAAAGGAATAAGACTACAGGTATGAGGTGCACGTGCTGAACAGGTTCAAGAACGATGTCGAACTCGTCATCTCGAAGATTAAGGGCAAAACTGAGAGAGACGAGTACGACAAGATGCTTGAGCTCAAGGAGAAACTGCTGAAGCTCAAAGCCAAGAACCTGGTGAAGATCAACCACTCCGTCATGGAGCTCGTGAGCGCGATGCACCTCGTGCAGAGGGGCTTCGACGTGGAACTGGAGCATGAGCTTGAACGCGTCTCGTGCGACGTCTACGCCGTGAAGGGCTACGGCTCGGTGATCGTCGAGGTCGAGACCGGCTTCGTGCCCCCTGAGCACGCCACAGACCCCCTCACCTACCTCAACGCCCGCATTGCCAGCAAGATCACCAGATACAGCGGCTTCGCCAACAAGTTCATCCTGGCGACGCCCCCCTACTATATCATGGGGGTGCCTGCGGCTCTGACTAAGCCTCCCCGGTTCAGGACAGACGATGAGATCCAGAGTATCAAGGCCCTCTGCGACCTCTACTACACGAACCCCCCGGTCTCCATCGAGGAGATAAGGAACGCCAGGCTCCACTCCATCTACGCGGTAAACGTCAACGAGGTCGCGGTGAGGGAGTGGGAGGTCAACGAGTACCTCGGAAAGGCCTCCTTATGGTCCCTCTGAGAAAGGTTTAAGACCGGGTAGAAATCCTAGAAAGGAGGACCATAAATGGCTGTATCCACTCCCATGCTCGGCCTCGGGCTCATGTTGACTGGGCTAGGTGCCGCGCTTCTTCTCATGAGCTTCCGGAGGGGGGAGAAGGATAACGGGGACGGGATTAGAACGACGGGGGTCATATTCATCGGTCCCATACCCATCATCTTGAGCGGGAAGGGTAGATGGGTTACCTTGGGTGTCGTCGCCGTCATAACCTTCGTGGTGCTCCTGGCCGTGGCTAACGCCCAGCCTGAACTCATCGGGTGGTGACATCATGGTGGCATGTGAGATCTGCGGCAGGCCTGACGCTGACTGCAGGTGCGTAAAGTGCGGACGGGTAATCTGCGAACGCTGCTTCAATGGCATCGATGAGACGTGTATCGACTGCTCATCCCGCCCGAGCATCAACGGACCCAGCGTCATCAGGTCCTCCTCGAGCGGCATCTCATCCTCAGGTCTCCGGATGGCGGGCATGCTGCTGATCGCCTTCGGCCTGTTGGTGACCTCCCTAGCACTCATGCCCCAGGGGGCAGATAGCGAGGGGTTCGTCTTCATTTTCCCCTTCTTCTTGGGGAATGTGAGTGGTCCGACGGCGACACGCCTAGCCATCCTGTTCTTCGTGATCTTCATCGCGACGTGGATACTCCCATGGTACATGCTCTCCAGAAGGAGAGTCTACGTCTCCAACGTCGAGAACGTCGTATGGGAGCCAAGGCTCCATGAGTCGGAGTCCATGGAGTACATCATCACTATCGATCTCCCCGAGCAGCTGAAGAGGACCATCTATATCGACGACGACGAGAGAACCATCTACCTGAGAAGCAGCCTCGACGAGTCCTTCCGAAGGAGTTACAGTCTGCCCTCCGGATTCGAGGTCGAGGACTATAACTACGAGTACGACGGGAGCTACCTCTTGCTCAAACTGAAGCTGAGGAGGACCGTCTACTAGAAGACTCATTGAGAAAGTATTTTTATCGTCCTGCACACAACCTGTCCTAGAACATCGATGCCCCGCATCTTCAACCTCGAGGAGTACTCCGAAAAGCTGAAGGACGTTAACCTCATCGTGGGGGATGGCCTCTGCAGCAACATATACGTCATAGGTAAGCAGGAGGCCGTGGTCGTCGACACCGGCGTCGGAAACTACGCCAACCCCGTCTGGCCTCAGCTCGAGGAGCTGGGCATCATGCCCGACAACGTGAAGGGAGTCGTCCTCACCCACGCCCACCACGACCACGCCATGGGAACGTTCATCATTCTTCAGAGGTCGAACCCGAAGGTCTTCGTGCACAACCTGGACACGAGGTACATAGCGTCACGCCTCGGGGAGAACCTTATCAAGGTGGAGTAGGGGGACGTGATCGAGACGGAACTCTGCTCCTTCAGGGTGATCTGGACGCCGGGCCACACGGAGGGGGGGATGTGCCTATACAACGAGGAGGGCAGGATACTTATCTCGGGGGACACGGCCTTCGCCGACGGTTATTACGGCAACTATGTAGGCGAGTCCGGGAGCATAGAGTCCATGGTCGAGTCTCTGAGGAAGCTCTCCGAGCTGGAGGTCGACATCATGATGCCGGGCCACGGCAGCCCCATCTTCGAGGGCGCAGGGGAGCACATTAAGAAGGCTTATGCCAAGGCATCACGTCACACTTAAAGCAGTAAAGGGACATACATGACCTCTGTACAGAAGGTTGAACCATTTGATAGAGAAGAACTTGGACTTTAGGAGTGACACCGTGACTCTACCTTCCCCTGAGATGAGGGAGGCGGCGGCCAACGCCCTCGTCGGGGACGACGTCTACGGGGAGGACCCCTCGGTCAACGAGATCGAGAGGCTCGGGGCGGAGATGCTAGGGAAGGAGTCTGGCCTCTTCGTGACCAGCGGCACCATGGGCAACGCGGTCGCGATCCTCGCCCATACCAACCGGGGGGACGAGATAATTCTGGAGGAGAGGAGCCACATCTACGTGAACGAGGTGGGGGGGCTCGCAGTGCTCGGCAGCCTCATGGCGAGGACCGTGAAGGGGGAGCTGGGATGGATGAGGCCGGAGGACATTCGAGCCTCCATCAGGGCCGACAACATCCACTACCCGCCGACGAGCCTCCTATGCATCGAGAACACACACAACTCCGCCGGGGGTATCCCCATTTCCCCCGATCAGCTCGAGGCCGACTGGGACGTGGCGAAGGAACGGGGGCTCGGCGTCCACATGGACGGCGCACGCGTCTTCAACGCCGCCATCGCTCTCGACGTAGACGTCAAGGAGCTCGCAAAGTACGCTGACACTATACAGCTCTGCCTCTCTAAGGGGCTCGCAGCTCCCGTGGGCTCTCTCGTCGTCGGCTCCGAGGAGCTGATCAAGAAGGCCAGGAAGTACCGCAAGATGCTCGGTGGTGGCATGCGCCAGGCGGGTATCATCGCAGCTCCGGGCATAATCGCCCTGACGAAGAATGTCGACAGGCTTGCTGATGACCACGTGAACGCGAAGCTCCTTGCGGAGGGGCTCGTGGGCATGGGCCTGAGGACATTGCACCCCGTCATGACGAACATGGTCTACATCGACCTGTCGAGCGTCGGATGGACGGGGCGGGAGTGGGGCGCGGCCTGCGGGAAACTGGGCTGGAGGAGCAGGGGCTACGGACCAACCGTCAGGCTCTGCACCCACTATGGGATTGAGCGAGAGGACATCGAGGCCTTCCTTGAGGGGATGGCCAAGCTGGTCCCCCGGTAGCTCCCATTCTCCACATCTTTATACTTCCTAGGCGTCTTTATTCCCATGATTCTCAAGAGCGCAGAGAGCCTCCGGAAACTCGGGTTGGAGATCTTCATGAGACAGGGGCTAGCGAGGGAGAAGGCGGAGTTCCTCGTGGGAACCCTCGTCGAGGCAAACCTGACGGGCCACGACTCCCACGGGGTTCAGTACTACGTCAGCTACTCCGATCGCATGTGCAAGGGGTACATCGACGTGGGCGCTGAGCCCGCCGTCGTCAAGGAGACCCCATCAACGGCGATGGTCGACGGCCACTGGGCTCCCGGCCAGATAACCGCTAGACACGTGATCAGAGTGGTAGTCGAGAAGGCGAAGGAGCAGATGATAAGCGCCGTGGGGGGCTTCAACTGCAACCACATCGGCAGGGTCGGCTACTATACAAACTGGGCTGCGGGACAGGGGGTCGTCGCAATGATGTTCGTGAACGTGGGCGGCCCCTCCGTCTCCGTCTACCAGGGGATGGGGAAGAGCTTCGGTACCAACCCCTTCAGCGCCGCGGTGCCCACGGGGGAAGCGAGTCCCTTCCTTGTGGACTACGCGACCTCCGTGGTGGCGGCGGGGAAACTCGCCGTGGCCAAGGCGAAGCACGAGAAGATACCCATGCACTGGGTGAAGGACAAGGACGGGAACCCCACAGACGACCCCGGGGCGACCAGGGAGGGCGGCTGGCTCCTCCCCTTCGGGGCGTACAAGGGTTATGGGCTGCAGCTCCTCATGGAGCTCCTCGGCGCTGTGATGACCGGGTCCAGGACGGGTTTCGAGACGCCGCGGATCCCTCCCTCACCTAACGGCGTCTTCGCGATCGCCATCAACCCGGACGCCTTCATAGGCCTGGAAGCATTTAAGGATAAGACCGATGAGCTCCTCCATCAGGTGAAGCAGATCCCACCGGAGCCTGGGAAGCGGGTTCTCGTCCCCGGGGAGCCAGAGTGGGAGACCAAAGCCGAGAGGCTGAGGGATGGGATACCCGTCCCTGACGATACTTGGAAGAACATCGTGGAGCTCGCCAAGAGGCTGAAGATC